>NZ_JATABF010000022.1:0-79746 GCF_036533715.1 Vibrio sp. M260121
GAATATGTCATCTTAGTGTTTCAGTGAGGAATAGTAAGTGATCAGATCGCACACACGTTAAAGAGTTCAAAAAAAATCCCCAAGCTACAAGCTTGGGGATTTGTGTATAAGAGACAGTCGTTATGAGGGCTTTGTTTTGTGCGATATTCTTAAATTGTTTTTAAGCGGATGCAAGCTTATGAATGGTTTTGCGATACGTAATATAAGCGGCAATACCAGCCATTATGTTACCGAGACACGCCCCGATAAGTAGGCCTTTGATTCCACCCATTTGTGCACCGATCCATAGGCAAGGAAGGAAAAACAAGAACAGACGCAATGCTGAAATTGTTAACGCGGTGTATGATTTACCTAAAGCATTGCAGATCGACACCATCAACATACACACACCCAGCGAACCTAAGCTGATAGGCACAATCATCAAATGCATTTCAAGCACGCTAGTTACTTCAGCATCACTGGTCATAAGCAGAGCAAGTGGATCAGCAGCGACAAAGGTGATGATGGCGATTAGAAGCTGGAAGCTAAGAACAAATTTCACCGCGATAGAAATCAGCGATTGAATGTCAGCGTAGTTTTTCGCACCCAGTAATCGGCCCACCATTGGCGGCATAGACATGGTTAATGCCAATACCGAAACGATGGCAAAGAATTCGTAGCGAGATCCCAAAGCCCAAGAAGCGACGGCTGCGGTACCAAATCCAGCAAGTAGCTTAGTTGCCAACATCGAAGAAAGTGGTGGCAACAGTTGGCTGATCATCGCTGGTCCCATGATATTGCCGATGGATGTAACGCTCTTAACCACATTCAAATCGTGCCATTCGAAGCTAGCCCAATGATTCCTCTGAACGCGAGGAGCCACTACTAAAATACCAAAACCAAAAGCAATCACTGTCGCAATAGCGGCACCGTTGATACCGAGATCGAAAGTGAAGATAAACAGTGGGTCGAGCACTAAGTTCACACCACTGGTGACCATCATCATGGTGCCAGGCAGCATGGTGTTGCCATTGGCTCGGCAGATACTGTAGTAGAAATACAGTACTGCACCTACCCATGAACTTAATAGCCACCAAGGCCAATAGCTATCGATGATGGGCATAACTGAATCTGGGGCGCTCAATATAGAGAGGATAGGGTAGCGCAGCATCCAAATAAGCAGACCAAAGACCGCAACACCAACAGAGCCAATCATGAGCACTAGGCCTCCTAGCTGCTTAGCATAGCGAGCATTGTTGGCGCCGAGTGCTTTTGAGATGACCGCTGTGGTCGCGATGCCTAAGCCAACTTGAATACCAATCACCACCATTTGAAGTGGGAGAGTGAAACCTTGTGCTGCAAGGGGAAGGACACCAAGTTGGCCAATGAACGCACTATCAACCAATTGGAAACTCATCAATGACAGAACGCCAAACAGCATTGGCCAAGTCATCGTAAAGAGTTGTTTCGCTAACGTCGGTTGGGCATTAGAAGAAATAGAAGACATACAAAATATGGGTGTTTTTGGAACGGAAATTGTGTTTATTGTACACACTGTACAACAAAGAGACAAAAAGAAACCCCGAGCAAGGCGCGCTTGCTCGGGGTTGAATATGGCAACTAAGTCGGCTTATTTTTTACCGCTAGTTTGCTTGTCTTCTTCTGTTAGCTCACGGATACGACGGCTGATGTCACGGCGTGCTTTAGAGATTTCTGCACTCTTGATGATGTGATCGTCAACGCGGTCTTCGTAGTCAGCTTTCATGTTTTTGATGATTGCAACGATCTCGTCGTGAGTCATTTCTGGCTTGATGTAGTCTAGTAGGTTTTCTAGTAGGTCTACACGTTTACGGTTGTCACGAACTTTTTTCTCGTTATCAAGCAGCTCACGTTTTAGTTTGTTTTTACGACGAGCTTGGTTCACGATTTCAAATACGCTACTCATGGTTCCCTTTCCTAATTTGTGAATATCTGACTCGATTAAAGCACAACATCTCGTGGCATAACAGTCTTTAGATCAAACGCGCGGCAGGGTTGAACATTTATCCACCAATTTTGATGTGGTATTAACAATCGCGCATTAAAAGCGTGAATGTTGCTCACTTGAACGCAGGGACTCGTTGTCATGGTGATGCCTTCGCTATATTATCAGCGTCATTCAATACAAAAATATGAAGCTCGAAATGAACTCTGGGACTATTGCGGAGCAAGTTGAAACCCAAGATGTCGAAACCCAAAACGACTCTCTGGCGGCCAAGCTCAAAGCATCCTATGTTGCGGCGAGAACGCAACTTGAAATCACTGAAGTCGAACTCAATCGTTCGAAGATAATGATGATTGATGAGAATGGAAAAATGACCAAGGTGTCGATTCTCTCAGAGCATTAAGACCTAACCCGATTCGCAAAGGGTGTCAGGTCCATGCGCTATGCTTTAGCCTGATACCCAAATTCAAATGCAACAATAATAAGGAAATGCATTATGAAAGTTGAGCTAACGGCAATTGAAGCACGAGTAATTGGCTGCTTAATCGAAAAAGAAGTGACCACCCCCGACCAATACCCTCTAAGCCTTAACGCGCTGACTAACGCATGTAACCAAAAGAGTAACCGCGAACCAGTAATGTCGCTATCCGAAGCCGATGTACTGGATGCGGTTGATGCGCTGATTGAGCGCCGTCTAGTCAGCGATGAAAGTGGTTTTAACAGCCGCGTAAGCAAATACCAACATCGATTCTGCAATACTGAGTTTGGCGACCTACAACTAACGGAACAAGAAAAGGGCATCGTATGCTGCATGTTGCTTCGTGGCGCGCAAACTCCAGGTGAAATCCGCACTCGTACTAACCGTCTGGCTACTTTCAATGATGTAAAAGAAGTCGAAAACGTACTTGAGCATTTAGCAAGTGAGGAGAAAGGTCCACTTGTGGTTAAACTTCCTCGTGAAGCTGGCAAACGTGAATCACGCTACATGCACCTATTCTGCGGTGAAGTAGATGTGAGCGAGTTGGCAGTAGCTAGCGCGGCACCTTCTTCTGCGGGCGCTGAGCGTATTGCTCAATTAGAACAAGAAGTCGCGGAACTTCGTGAAGAGCTTGCAGCGCTAAAAGAGCAGGTTGAATCTCTACTTTCATGAGTGAGACTGCCGAGCAGAATTGGAGCGTTTACCTGATTCGTAATAACCGCAATGCGCTGTATTGCGGTGTGACGAATAACGTTGAGCGACGCTTCAAGCAGCACGAGAGTGGGAAAGGCGCAAAAGCCTTAAAAGGAAAGGGGCCGCTAACGTTAGAGTGGTCCTGTTCTTTTGATAACAAAAGCATGGCAATGAAGGTTGAATACTTCATCAAGCAGCTGACCAAGACGAAGAAAGAGTTGTTAGTGCAAAAAAGCGCAGATATTCAGGTAAGTGAAGACCAATTGATTGCGTTTCAAACGCGTAAATAACAACGCTAAGAGATCATCCAGTTGCTTGATAGGCGTTTTAGTTAAATCTAGCAAGTACAACCCTCAATCGGTCAAAAAATGCAAAATTGTGCAGCTAGTTCAACGTTTGTCCTCTAAGTTAATACCTAATTATGTCAAAAAATAAACCGCCTTCAAATGGCGGTTTATTTTTGGCGTTTGTGGGTATCATTTCGGGCGCTTGTACCACATAATACGCCGATGTCCGCTCGGCTTTATATCAAAAATATTTATATAGAAACGGACAATTTATGGAAGATGAAATTAATAGGGTAAAGGATGACTCGGCTAGGTAATAAAATAGAGCAGCTCCATGCTCCATAAAAAACTAAATGAGCAACAAATGAATAAAGCGTTACTATTTTCCTTAATTTCTATGGTGAGTTTTTCACCAGTTACCCACGCCACTCAAGTGTTGAATGGGTACTGGGCATATCAAGAGTTCTTAGATGAATTTCCTGAGCAGAGAAAACTGACCAATGCGTTGGCGGAAGCTGTTCGAGAGCGTCCTGTTCCGCTTTCCATAGCCAAAAAGCGTCCACTCAAAATATCGGTTGTTTATCCAGGGCAGCAAGTGTCCGATTACTGGGTAAGAAACATCGCTGCATTTGAAAAACGATTAGACAAGTTGAATATCAACTATCAAATCAACCAAGTATTTACACGACCAAATGCCGATATTAAGCAACAGAGCTTGTCATTAATGGAGGCGCTCAAGAGCAAATCGGATTACTTGATTTTCACGCTTGATACGACAAGACACCGTAAATTTGTTGAGCACGTTTTGGACTCAACGAACACCAAATTGATCTTGCAAAATATTACTACACCAGTCCGTGAGTGGGACAAACATCAACCGTTTTTATATGTCGGATTTGACCACGCAGAAGGCAGTCGTGAATTGGCAACAGAATTCGGAAAGTTCTTCCCAAAACACACATATTACAGTGTGCTTTACTTTTCTGAAGGGTACATTAGCGACGTAAGAGGTGACACTTTCATTCACCAAGTCAACCGTGACAATAACTTTGAGCTACAATCAGCGTACTACACGAAAGCAACCAAGCAATCAGGCTATGAGGCCGCGAAAGCGAGTTTAGCGAAACACCCAGACGTTGATTTTATTTATGCGTGTTCGACCGATGTGGCCTTAGGCGCTGTCGATGCATTGGCTGAGTTGGGTCGTGACGACATTATGGTTAATGGATGGGGTGGAGGCTCTGCTGAGCTAGACGCTATTCAAAAAGGCGACTTAGACATTACTGTCATGCGTATGAATGACGATACTGGCATTGCCATGGCAGAAGCCATCAAGTGGGACTTGGAAGGAAAGCCAGTGCCAACCGTATACTCCGGTGACTTTGAAATTGTCACAAAGGCGGATTCACCGGAAAGAATCGAAACGCTGAAGAAGCGTGCATTTAGATATTCAGATAATTGATGACAATAACTCGATCAAACATAAAGAAGCGTCGCTCACTGGCGACGCTCATAACAAAGAT
Organism: Vibrio sp. M260121; assembly: GCF_036533715.1. Classification (NCBI taxonomy): domain Bacteria; kingdom Pseudomonadati; phylum Pseudomonadota; class Gammaproteobacteria; order Vibrionales; family Vibrionaceae; genus Vibrio; species Vibrio sp. M260121. Next base: position 4,945 of record NZ_JATABF010000022.1, read on the forward strand.
CATCATTCTTGTTCTTGCTCCGATCATTCTAGGGATTTTTATTCAGAGCTATTACTTCTCTAAACAGATCATTTGGCAAGAAGTCGACAGAACGAAGCAACAAACCTCTGCATTGATCCACAATATATTTGATAGTCACTTTGCGGCGATTCAAATACATCATGACAGCAACTCAAAAAGTGAAGTGATTCGTGACTTTTACACCAATCGCGACACTGATGCACTTAACTTTTTCTTTCTCAGTATCGATCAAAGTGACCCATCGCACACGCCAGAGTTTCGCTTTCTGACCGATCATAAGAGTATCATTTGGGATGATGGTAATGCACATTTCTATGGTGTGAATGATCTTATCCTCGACAGTTTGGCGAACCGCGTCACCTTTAGTAATAACTGGTATTACATTAATGTGATGACCTCTATTGGTTCTAGACATATGCTGACGCGTCGCGTGCCAGTGTTGGATCCTGCGACAGGTGAGGTGCTTGGCTTCTCTTTTAATGTTGTAGTGCTTGATAACAACTTCGCTTTGATGGAGAAGCTAAAAAGCGAAAGTAATGTCGACAATGTGGTCCTTGTGGCGAATAACGTCCCTTTAGCTAACTCTTTAATTGGTGACGAGCCATACAATGTTGCGGATATCTTGCAGCGCAAAGGTTCAGAAAGAAGGCTCGACAAACTTCTAGTGATTCAAACTCCAATAGAAGTGAATGCCGTGACGACGGAGTTATGCTTGCTTACTGTGCAGGATAACCAAAGCGTTGTTACGTTGCAGATTCAACATATCCTAGCAATGTTAGCCTCTATCATCGGTATGATCATGATTGCGTTGCTCACTAAAGAATGGATCGAGAGTAAGGTAGCGGCGCAGTTGGAGTCTCTGATGTCCTACACTCGTTCCGCGCGTGAGGAAAAGGGCTTTGAGCGCTTTGATGGTTCGGATATCGAAGAGTTCGATCATATTGGCTCTACTCTTGAAAGTACTTTTGAGGAACTAGAGGCGCAGAAGAAGTCATTCCGAGACCTGTTTAATTTTGCGCTATCGCCAATCATGGTTTGGTCTGAAGAAAGCGTCTTGATTCAAATGAACCCGGCAGCGCGCAAAGAGTTGGTGATTGAAGACGACCATGAAACTATGCATCCGGTATTCCAAGGTTTTAAAGACAAGCTGACGCCACACCTCAAGATGGCCGCACAAGGCGCGACATTGACGGGCGTTAACGTGCCTATCGGTAACAAGATCTACCGTTGGAACTTGTCACCAATTCGTGTTGATGGTGATATCAGCGGCATCATCGTACAAGGCCAAGACATCACAACGCTTATCGAAGCTGAGAAGCAGAGTAATATTGCTCGTCGAGAAGCGGAGAAATCAGCGCAAGCACGAGCCGATTTCCTTGCCAAGATGAGCCATGAAATCCGCACACCTATCAACGGCATTCTTGGTGTTGCTCAGCTGCTTAAAGATTCGGTAGAAACGGAAGAGCAGAAGAATCAAATCGACGTACTTTGTCACAGTGGCGAACATCTGTTGGCGGTATTGAACGACATTCTTGATTTCTCGAAGATAGAGCAGGGTAAATTCAATATTCAGAAACACCCATTCTCGTTCACGGACACGATGCGTACGTTGGAGAACATCTACCGCCCAATCTGTGCGAACAAAGGGGTCGAATTGGTTATCGAGAACAAACTTGATCCGAATGTTGAGATCTTCACTGACCAAGTTCGCCTCAACCAAATCCTGTTTAACTTGGTGAGCAACGCCGTTAAGTTCACCCCTTCAGGCTCGATTCGCTTGAATGCCGAGCTGGAACAGTTCTACGGTGCGGATAACAGTGTTTTGGTAGTGGAAATCACCGACACGGGTATCGGTATTGAATCCGACAAACTAGACCAAATGTTTGAACCTTTTGTGCAGGAAGAGGCAACGACCACGCGAGAGTATGGAGGAAGCGGTTTAGGTTTGACCATCGTGAAGAACCTTGTCGACATGCTAGAAGGTGACGTTCAAGTTCGCAGTAGCAAGGGGGTGGGGACCACGTTTGTTGTGACGCTCCCAGTGAAGGACCGTGAACGCGTATTGAGGCCTTTAGAGGTCAGCCAACGTGTTAAGCCAGAGCTATTGTTTGATGAGAGTTTGAAAGTGCTACTGGTGGAAGACAACCACACCAATGCGTTTATTCTTCAGGCTTTCTGTAAGAAGTACAAGATGCAGGTGGATTGGGCGAAAGATGGTTTGGAAGCGATGGAGTTTCTTGCTGATAATACCTATGACCTCATATTGATGGATAATCAGTTGCCGCACCTTGGTGGTATCGAAACAACAGATGAGATTCGTCGGAACTTACGTTTAGGTACACCGATTTACGCATGTACAGCGGATACCGCGAAGGAAACCAGCGATGCGTTTATGGCAGCAGGCGCGAACTACGTCTTACTTAAGCCGATAAAAGAAAACGCATTGCATGAGGCGTTTGTCGATTTTAAGCAGCGGTTCTTGCTTGAAAGGACATAATGAAAAAGAGAAAGGGAGCGAAATGCTCCCTTTTTGTATCTGGTTGTTTGCCAAGTCTTAAATAGTGCTGGCCGAAAAAGATTGCTCTAGCAGTTCATTCTTGAGCGCTTCCGTCATATCGAGAGGCTCTGCAAACTTAACCCCAATAATCCAGCCTTTTTGTAGTTTCTTAATATTGGCGATAGAGCAACAGTTGTCTTCATCAATGTAGCTACTTAGAGGGGACTCAATCGTGATTCTATCCCCGACCGCAAACTCTGGTTCAATCAGAGTGGATATACCACATCCAGAAAGCGAGAAGTCGACCAAACAGCCGTCGTATTTATTGCTCATGTGGTCGATCGCGCAATCTAGTTGCAACTTATAACGTTCATGTTCTCGTACTGGTTTAGTTGCAAACGTTGCAGGGATTCGAATAAACAGCAATGGCGAAGGACGAACTAAGTTCGTCAACACGCTAGTTTTGAAAGCGACAACATGCCCAAGATCGGTGTCCGATACACCACGAATAACAACGTCGACATTGTTGAGTTTTCTAAGTGCTTGTTCTTCCAATAAGCGAGTCGGTATATCGAGGATGATATAAGCGTTTTCTTTCAGCCCCAGATAGGTCGCAGCGTAAATGTACTTTTCGTCCTGACCAAACTCAAAGTTAATTGAGAGTCGCATCCCTGTTTTTAGGAATTTATTCAGTTCATCTTTAGTATGAGTAGATGGCATAACATCTGATGTTTTAATTTATTATCCAGACAGGTTATCAAATCGCCGTTTTTGCTTTCAATAGGCGACATGAAAAGTTATGCAGTTTTATTCTTATCTGTGAACGGGAGGCTGATAATTTTGGCTAGGATCTTGTTTCATCAGCACATTGCTTGCGACGATGCTTCCGCAGGTAACGAACAACAGCGCACACCAAGTGAGCGTATCAGGTTGTTCGTTAAAGACAGGAATCGCTAATAACGTTGCTAATACGGGCGTGAGTGACCCAAATGCCGCACTGGCTTCTGCACCTATGGTTCTGACCGCGTAAAGGAAGGTGAACGACGCCAACAAGCCTGCTCCTATGCCTTGTAACATCAAGTGACCAAACAACTCATTCCAAGGCCATTGATTGACAGGCGTTGTTGCAAGGTAGCTATCAAGCCAGCCAAAACCAACCGCGATGATCAGTAGTGCAAATGAAATCAGCGAAACAAACCCAGCACAAACATACGCACTCAAATTGGCGACGCGCGCGCTGATGGTGAAGCCTGCCCACATCAAACTGCCAACCAAAAACAGAAGATGTCCTTTTAATTGTAGCCAGTTGTATTCTGCACCAACGTTAGATAGCAAGAAGATCAGGATACCGAGTAAAACTGCGGATAAGCCAATAATGCGATGTTGGCTTAACGGTTGTTGATAACACACTACTGCGATCGCAGAGACAAATAGTGGCAAAGTGCCAGGGATAAGTGCGCTGCCATGAGAGACGGGCGCAAAGTGCATTGCTGTACCAGCGACAAGGAGATAAGGCAGGCCGCTGCCCACAACGAGAACCAGCAAGTATTTGCTCGGTACAGCACGGATGTTATCTATAGACTTTAGTACGAATGGAAGTAGCACAATGGCAGGGATAAGAAAGCGTGCTAACGCAATGTCGGCGGGTTGAAGGTTTGATATCGCGCCCCCGCGTAGTGAGAGAAAAAAGCCCGACCAAAGAAATAACGTTGTGATGATTGCGGCGTATCCAAGTGCCATAAGGCGCTCCGTGCGTTTGTAAATAATGTGTTAATTATCGAATGAAAGTGACGCTCAATGGTGGCAAAATATGACCGAATATAATTAGAACTTAGCGATTTTCATCTTTGAATGAATGTTATTTGGTGAAATTTGGCAAGGAAGGCGTAATGGATAAAATCGATCGACTGTTATTGGACTTGATCCAACAAGACGCCACAATGACGACAAGCGAGCTCGCGGATAAGGTAGGGCTTTCTGCTTCGCCTTGCGCGCGAAGAATAAAACGCTTAGAACAAGAGGGCGTGATCAGTGGTTACCGTGCAATGATTTCTCGCGAACAAGCCGGGATTGCGATGACGGTGTTCGTAGAAGTCAGTCTAAACAACCATCAAGCGACCTCTATTGATTATTTTGAGCAAGCGATTAGCGATATGGAAGAGGTGATTTCATGCCATGTAGTCTCTGGCGCTTATGACTACTTGTTAGAGGTCGTGAGCAAAGATCTCACCGGGTACGAAGCTTTCACGCGTAAACTACAACGACTTGAAAACGTCAAAGATATCCATACGCATCTGGCCATCCGCCAAGTGAAGGGCAATGGTAACCTGCCAATTTACTCTTAAATACGGCGATTCACAGGTAACCCATACAAAGGTAATAAGGCATTATGAAGTGGCTCGATAGATTACGCATCGCACACTATCACCGCAAAAGACACAAGCAGTTTGGTGACGACAAAGCGAGAACACTCGGTTGGCAAGATACTTTTAGCCAAATCACGCGCTTTGAAGCTCTATGCCGAGATCTAGAGTTAGATGGTAAAAGCGTTCTCGATATTGGTTGTGGTTATGGAGACTTATTATCTTTCATCGAACAAAAGGGCAGCAGCCCAAGCCTTTATGTTGGTATCGATCAGCAAAAACAGTTTGTTGCTGAGTCTCGCAAGCGCAGTTTCCGGACAAAGACTGATTTTATTCGTGGTGACTTTTCGAAGTTAGTGTTGCCAAAGTCGGACTACGTGATTGCTTCGGGCTCACTGAATTACCAGTCCGCAAACCCGAATCATACAGTAGAGATGATAGAGAAGATGTATCATGCAGCGAACATCGCGTGCGCGTTTAATCTTCTGGATGAGGCCAAACTACCGAGCATGAGATTACTAGAATCTCATAATAAAGAGGGCGTGTTGCGTTACTGCAAATTGCTGAGTGAAAGGAGTTATCTCATTGAGGGATATTCCGACCATGATTTCACAGTGGTGATGCCTAAGCTGAGCAAATAGCACGCAATAAAAAACGGAGCCAGTTTCCTGCCTCCGTTTGCGTATTTTTATAAGCCTTATTGGTATTTGTATTTTGAGATCTCACAGTTGCCTGTGTGTCTATCAACCTTGAATGAGAACGCGGCTGAATGGTATTCCCTCCCATCGCTCCAAATTGTTTCTCCAAAGATTTTACAAAGGTCCAAATCACTGATTGAACCAAACTCTTTAACGTGCCTAACTACTGACAAAAACTTGGCTCTGGTAGCATTAGGACAATCCCTGTTACTTAAACGACTGATAACCATTGGTTTAGCATCATCTCCAGCCAAATGTGACTTTATATTAAATTTTGTTAATGGGTAAATTACCCAAAAACTGGTCGCAAGTAAAGCGTTATTGTGACGTATATCTCTATAATCCAACCTGCTTGTCTATTAATTGCTCAATTTTAAAGAGGGGAACAGTCCCAATATGAACAGAATTATTGGGGGCTATTTTGAGCGAATCGGAGCACGTTGGCTTCTTGAACGTATAGTCGTGCTAATCCAAGATATTGTGTCTCCAGTTGCGTATAGTCTTTGGCAAGCTGAGAGGCGTTAACTTGATACCATTCGGCGGTAATCTGATTCGCTTTTTCATCCGAAATTTCACACTTCTCTGCGAGTTTCTCCCAGCCGTTGGCCATCCATATCGACTCTTTACTAAGCTTTGCTAACGCTTTCGCCTTATTGGTCAGTTCTTCGTGATACTGAATAGATGCTTTAAGTTGATCTTGAAAAGCTCGTTGGTTGTTTTGTGCACGCCACAACAGGGCTAGCTCATGTAATGAAAAGGTTTGTGAAAGTAATTGTCTTTGCTTGTGTTCAGTTAGGAGTACATTGAATGTCTCAACATACTGATTGTAGTTGGACTCTAAACGGTTGAATTGGGTAAGATTGTCATTCCACGAAGCGTGGTCACATTTAAGGCCCGCAAAAGCAGAAAATGGTAGTAGTAACCAAACCAATGTCCATTTGGTCATGATTGTTTTTACGTTAACTGTTTTCACGTTATTAGCTTTCACATCAGTTATGCATCTTTTATCAGTATAGTTTGTGTATTGGCGTCTACTGCGTAAGGAACGAAAAAGGAATCGAACATGAAGAAAGCCCTGATAGCATTGGTCATTTTGCTTCTGTTAGGCGGAGCAGGTGCTGGGTACTACTTTTTCTTTATGCCAAAAGACGAGCCAGTGGTTGAGCAAAAGCCAGAGCCTGAGCAATCAAGCGAGCCAGAAGAAAAGCCAAAGCCGATCATGGATCTCGAAGCTCCGGCACCGGAAATCACCGAATACTACGTGACCGAGCGACGCATTAACGTGTACAACAAGCCGGAGCAACGAGCCTTAATCGTTGATACACTCTACAAAGGTGAGAAAGTCTCTGTGCTTGAAAAAGCCGATGGTTGGTTCCGTCTATCAGATTACATCGTGTATGAAGAGGGTGGGGAAGAAACCGCTGAGTGGGTGGATTCAAAAGGGCTGTCTGATGCAGAGCCCGTTATCAAAGAGCAAGAGCGTTTGGAAATCTTGGATGGCTACCTGCAAAAATCCGACGATTTAAAAACGCATTTGGATATGTTCCGCAACAAAACGCAGCAATTGCTTGATGATGAAACCTGTGACCCTAGTGATTTCGAAGAACTCGGTGGTTGGGTTCGCTCAGTTACCTATAAGAAGCGTAACGTGTATTTCATCTATTGTGGCGGGCTGGAACAAGAAAATAAAATCTACCTAGATGTGGATAAAGGCGAAATATTTTATCGATGAATATAGCCTCAACCCTTGTGGCCATTGCTTTCCACGATTGAAAACAGAGATTTATAACTTTTTAGTTGTTAAGTATAAGCAATAGGAATACTATCTCCGAGCTGAGTTGAAGAACTCGGCTCGTTTTGTTTTAAGTGAGCTACCATGCCTTGGATTTACGTTAGAAAACTGTTTTTGTTGCTTCTTGCAATGGCTTTGTCGCCAATGCAGGCGTCGGCTGCACAAACAGAACAAAAGTCCTATTTGCCTCACTTTTCTAAACTGCAGCCATTTACGGCGAGCAGCTCTGCGTCGAACTCTCCGGTTGATTTCTCTGAACTGACTGAAGAAAGCACGCAGTCTCCAGTTTCTGAAGGGCATGCGCTTCAAGATTCACTGGCCATCTTTAATTCTCAGCGCTGGACATCGCATCTGCGTGAGAATATCGACGATGAACACATTGATTTCATTGGCGATTTAAATGCACCTTTCTACGCTGATGCTGGCTACGCTTATAGCCTAATGGACATCAACTGGCGTCAAAACCAATCCGTATTTAATCACTTCGTTAGCGACCATCGTCTTTCCGGCTGGAAAGAAACCAATGCCATGTACGTCGCCCTCAATAGTCAGTTTTCTGCGTAAGCACCATCACTCTGCACATCTTGTGCGTTCTTAACACGGCAACTCTTCGACAGAGCGATTGAAGCTCTGGGCATTCTGTACCTGCATTTTAGTCAGGTGAGCGTTTTGTCGTGTCTTGAATCCAATTATTGAAAACTTCACTGTTTAGTGAAGGGATGATGTTTACATGAAGAAAACACCAAAACCACAAAAAACCAGAAAAGTGCTGAATCATTACTCAGCATGGAAATACGTCGTACTTATCACGACTATTATCATTTTAACCTTAAGTGCCATTCCAACTTGGTTTGGTGAGCAGCCTTCTATTCAGGTGACGTTTGCTGACCAAGACAACAGCGCAATGTCTGTGGTTCAGTTAGACCAATTGCTGAAAACACACCACATTCCTGCGTCTAAAATCATTGAGAAAGACGGCAAAACTACCATCGTTTTTGATGGTGAAGACGCACAAAGTAAAGCACGTGCATTGCTTAACGAACAACTAGACAAAGATGACAACATTACGTTCTCTTACGTTTCTGTTGCACCTGAGTGGCTGAACGAAATGGGCTTTAGCCCTATCAAACTTGGTCTTGACCTTCGCGGTGGTGTGCAGTTCCTACTGAATGTAGATGTGAACAAAGCCTTCGAAGAACAACGTGACGCACTCGTTGACGAAATCAAAGCAAGCCTTCGTGAAGAACGTGTTCGTGGCGTTCAAGTTCGTGCAGAAGCGCACAACCACATCGCAGTAAACAGTGAAAACGAAGCAGGTCTAAAAGCGGCGAGCCAGTTCATTCGTCAGAACTACCCAGGCTGGACAATGACAAGTTCAGACCGTGGTTTTGAACTTCAACCAAGTGAACAAAATATCCAAGAATTCCAAACCACGACACTTCAACAAAACTTGAAGATTATGCGTGGCCGTATCGAAGAGTTGGGTATTACTGAAGCGTTGGTTCAACGCCAAGGTAAAGAGAGCATTCGTATTGAGCTTCCTGGTGTTCAAGACCCTGCTCAAGCGAAAAACGTTATCGGTGCAACAGCAAGTCTTGCGTTCTACGAAGTAAAAGACGCGGGTCAAGCTCGTAGTAGCCAAGATCTCGTTCTGAAAGACAACGATGGCCGTACAGTAATCCTAACTAAGCGTCCAGTACTAACGGGTGAGCACATCGTAAACGCGCGTGCGGGCGTCGATAAAATGGGCATGTCTGAAGTAAACATCTCTCTAGACCACGCGGGTGGTAAGAAGATGAGTGACTTCTCTGCAACACACATCGGCAAACCAATGGCGACCGTATACCGCGAGTACAAAACTGACGAACGTGGTATGACAGAGCGTAGCGAGCGCGTCATCAGTGTTGCAACTATCCAGTCTCAACTTGGTAGCCAATTCCGCATCACAGGTGCGGGCAGCATGGATGAAGCACAGCAACTTGCATTGCTTCTACGTGCGGGTTCTCTAACAGCGCCAGTAACCATTGTTGAAGAACGCACAATCGGTGCTTCTCTAGGTGCAGAAAACATCCAAAACGGTTTTGCTGCTCTTGCACTTGGTATGGGTCTAACTCTGACGTTCATGGCTCTTTGGTACCGCCGTCTTGGTTGGGTTGCGAACGTGGCTTTGTGTGCAAACATGCTTTGCTTGCTTGGTCTAATCGCACTGCTTCCTGGTGCCGTGCTAACGCTTCCTGGTATTGCCGGTTTGGTTCTGACTGTCGGTATGGCGGTAGATACCAACGTAATCATCTTCGAACGTATCAAAGATAAAATGCGTGAAGGTCGCAGTTTCGCTCAAGCGATCGACCTAGGCTTCGACAGTGCGTTCGCAACTATCCTTGATGCCAACATCACCACCATGATCACTGCTGTGATTCTATACGCGATTGGTAACGGTCCAATCCAAGGCTTTGCGCTAACGCTAGGCTTGGGTCTGATGACCAGTATGTTTACCGGCGTATTCGCTTCTCGTGCAATGATCAATTTAATTTGGGGCCGCGATGGCCGTCGTGATGTGAGGGTTTAATCATGGTCGAAATGCTAAAACAAAATATCCGCAAGATTCGTTACTTCACGACTGTAGTATCGGTAATTCTAACGATTATTGCTCTGGTTGCTCTTGGAATGAAAGGGCTTAACCTAGGTCTAGACTTCACTGGCGGTATGGTTACTGAAGTGAAAGTCGATAAACAACTGACTAACCACGATCTGCTTAACGCACTTCAACCAAAGCTTGGTGAATCAACATCAGTAACACGCTCGGGTGAAGATGGCCGTTGGGTGATTCGCTACTCTGCACCTGCAGAAGGTCAAACACTGCCGAGCGTCGCTGATGTGCTTAAGCCTATTTCACACCAAGTGGATGTAGTGAGTAACAGCATCGTTGGTGCGCAAGTGGGTCAAGACCTATTCGATCAAGGTGGTTTGGCACTATTAGTATCGGTACTAACGATTCTTGGTTACTTGTGTTTCCGCTTTGAATGGCGTCTGGCGAGTGGTTCTCTATTCGCATTAGCACACGACGTTATCTTGGTACTAGGCTTCTTTGCGATTACACAAATGGAGTTCAACCTAACGGTGTTTGCAGCGATTCTGGCGATTCTTGGTTACTCGCTCAATGACTCGATCATCATCGCAGACCGAATTCGTGAATTGCTGGTGGCTAAGCAAAACTGGAAAACAGAGCAAATCAACGACGAAGCGGTATTGGCGACATTCTCTCGTACAATGGTGACATCAGGTACGACTCTGATCACTGTTGGGGCGTTGTGGATTATGGGCGGCTCGGCTCTGGCTGGCTTCTCAACAGCGATGTTTATTGGCGTACTTTCAGGTACGTGGTCATCCATCTCGATTGGTACGGTGCTTCCTGAATGGTTGAAGCTAGAACCAAAACACTACCTACCAGTAGAGATCGACACTGCACCATAATACTTGGTGTGTAAGGTAAAAGTGCTTGCGCCACTCAATTTGAGTGGCGCTTTTTTATCTGGGAAAAGGGAAAAGGGAAAAGGGAAAAGGGAAAAGGGAAAAGAAATAGAATCGGACGCTACTTCACGCGCATTAGTCGATGCTTGACTGAACCTAAATCAAATTCGATGATCTGAGATCGCTTCATTGACTCGACTTTGGTGAGCATTGGTCCTTTATAGCCCTTCTTTTTCATCCATTGTAACGGTTCAGAAAAGCTGTCCTCATTGACCACGTAAGACTCACCTTTATGTTCGCCAGCATAGACGTTCACTACCCACACTCGGGCTTGAAAATCCAACACCTCACCAAAGGATTGTTTGAGCCTGCTTAAAATGTTCTTCATAACTTGTTTTTCATCACTAGACCTGTTTCATCAATACTGCTTTTTCTAACTCATTAAGAGCCAAATACCCACTCCCATCATCAAAGTGCCAGCGATTCGGTTCATTAAGCGTACATTTTTGGATTGACGTAGCAATCGCTTCAATCCTTTACCACCCGTTGCGTAAAGAGACATACAAATGAACTCGAACATCAAAATAATAGAAACAAGCACGATGAGCTGAGGAGCAAGAGCCGCAGTTTGATCAATAAAAGGCGGCAAAAGTGAAATCATGAACGCCCAGCCTTTCGGGTTTGCAATTGCGGTGACAAAGCCTTGCAAAACCAAATCCCAGTTACCGCTAGTAGGAACATCAATGCTATCAACATTAATGGCAAGTTTGCCTCGTGAGCGCCACATCTCAACCCCTAAATAAAGTAGGTAACCACCACCAATCAATTTAAGTGCGGTAAATAACCAAGGGTAGTTAAGCATAATGGCTGCGATACCGAGTACTGCTGCGACAGAAACGAGAGCAACACCAACTAATTCGCCTGCCATCATCCATAGGGTTCGTCGATATCCGACACTCATCCCTAGTGTTAGAGCAAGCGTCATACACATCCCAGGCGTAATAGAGACAAAAAAGAAGGTGGGGATGAACATGGTTAACAAGGCTGTATTCATGAATATTGATGATTGTATAAGTAAACAACTAGGCCACAAAGATAGTGCAAAAGGAGAAGAGATGCCACCTCTAAACAATCTTGAACGCGCCAGTATAGAGTTAACATTCAATTATTTAATAAAACTTAAATAGTAATTAAATGCATGCGACATATTAGTGCGACATTGCACCAAAGAATGACATTTATAAATAAACGTGGCTGATTGGAATTAAGATTAAAAGAATGTTTACTTGATATTTAATATTTTTCCAATAAACAAATTTATCACCAATTGACGTTTGTTTTAATAAATTAAACACTCAATAAAATGCTAACCAAATGATATATTTCATATTTATTAGTAAGTCGGTTAGAAGTATTGCTCCAATGATTTAATCGCAATTTATTACTTGATTGAAGAAGGATGATCTTAAACTCTTAGTCAATGTAATGCACATAAAAATGCGTGCAACTTACTGAATAAGCAGTATTTTTTAAATTTAATAATGACATTGTAGTTAAGGTTTTTTCTTTTAAAATATGAGGTTATATTAAGTTAACGTTTTTATAACATTTCATTGCGAGTGAGATCTAAATCAATCTTATGCAAATGAATGAGTTTTTTATTTGAAATGTAATATTTCTGGGTTAACTTAAAATAAAAGGCAGCAGAGGATTTGTTGCCACAAGAATAAATTAACACGTCAGTTGGCGATACATTTCGCCGGTGTCTTAATTCGCTTTTTTAATGCCGTTAAGAATGGAGTCTTCAATGAAGAAAGTCGCTTTGATCACTGGATCAAAAGGCGGAATTGGTTCTGCTATTTGCTCTCAATTAGTGAATGATGGTTATCGAGTAATAGCTACTTATTATACCGGTAATTATAAATGTGCTTTGGAATGGTTTAATGAAAAAGGGTTTACGAAAGATCAGGTACGCCTTTTTGAATTGGATGTAACTAACGCAGCGCAATGTGCTGAGAAATTGGCACTTATCCTTGAGGAAGAAGGGACAATAGACGTTGTTATCAACAATGCAGGTATCACACGTGATGGCGTGTTCAAAAAGATGACTGCTCAAGCTTGGAACGACGTGATCAATACCAACCTAAATAGCTTGTTCAATGTGACTCAGCCACTTTTCGCAGCCATGTGTGAAAAAGGTGGTGGTCGCATCATCAATATCTCTTCTGTGAATGGTCTGAAAGGGCAGTTTGGGCAAGCAAACTACTCGGCAGCAAAAGCTGGCATGATTGGATTCTCCAAAGCATTAGCCTACGAGGGCGCACGCTCAGGCGTCACAGTAAATGTTATTGCTCCAGGATACACAGGCACTCCAATGGTTGAACAGATGAAACCAGAAGTGCTTGAGTCGATCACGAGTCAAATTCCAATGAAGCGTCTGGCGACGCCAGAAGAAATTGCTGCATCAGTGAGCTTTTTAGTAAGTGATGCAGGCGCGTACATCACCGGCGAAACATTGTCGGTGAATGGCGGCCTATACATGCACTAAGGAGTATTGATGATGGAAAAAGTATTTATTGTTGCTGCGAAACGTACCCCAATTGGCGCATTTGGTGGAAGTCTAAAAAATACCTCAGCAGGTAATCTTGCTGCGGTCGCGATTAAAGGCGCGCTTGAGGCCGCATCACTTTCTGCCGATAAGGTTGATGAAGTGATCGTTGGTAACGTGATTGCTGCGGGCCAAGGCATGGGTGTTGGGCGCCAAGCAGCATTGTTTGCTGGTATTCCAGAGTCAGTACCCGCATATGGCGTCAACATGGTTTGCGGCAGTGGTATGAAAACCGTCATGGATGGCGTTTCTCATATTCGCAGTGGCGATGCAGAAGTCGTTGTAGCAGCGGGCGTTGAGGTAATGTCGCAAATCCCATTCATCGTGCCAAGCGTTGTGCGCGACGGTAACAAAATGGGCAACATGGAGTTGAAAGATCTCCTTATTGCTGACGGTTTGACGGACGTTTACAACCAATACCACATGGGCGTAACGGCAGAAAATGTGGCTAAGGAAGTGGGTTTATCGCGTCAACAACAAGACGAATATGCACTCTCAAGCCAACAAAAAGCGGTGGCAGCGATTGAAGCAGGCAAATTCAAAGACGAAATTGTTCCTGTAGAAGTCAAGCAACGTCGCGAAACCGTCGTATTTGATACGGATGAATACCCAAAAGCGAACGCGACATTAGAAGGTTTAAGCAAGCTACGCCCTGCGTTTGACCGTGAAGGTACGGTAACTGCAGGCAATGCGTCAGGCATTAACGACGGTGCAAGTGCCATCATTTTAGCATCAGAAAGCGCGGTTCAAGCGCACGGCTTGACGCCAATTGCTGAAGTGGTGAGCTACGCTCAATCAGGTTTGGATCCTAAGGTTATGGGTCTTGGTCCTGTGGAATCAGTCAACAAGGCGCTGCAAAAAGCCGAGCTGCAAACCAGCGACATTGATGTTTATGAACTGAATGAAGCCTTTGCTGCGCAAGCACTAGGTGTGATTCATAAACTGGCAGAAACCAACCAGGTACCAGTGAGCTCAATTCAAGATAAAGCCAACTTTAATGGTGGTGCTATCGCATTGGGCCACCCACTCGGTGCATCGGGTAACCGCATTCTGGTTACGCTAGTACACGAACTTCACAAACAAGACGGTCAGTACGGTGTTGCTTCACTTTGTGTAGGCGGCGGTATGGGCACGGCTGTGGTTGTAAAAGCAGTTAAGTAGTTATTTAAACGGACATTTTTAATTCTTTCTCTAGGAGATAAACCATGTACACTGATTTCTTCAAAACTTTTAGCGATCAAACTGAAAAGAATCTAGAACCATACTTGAAGTTCAACAAGCTAGTGACAAAGAACGTTGAAGTTCTTACAGAGCTTCAACTGAACGCAATCCGCACTTACAGTGAAGTTGGCCTAAACCAAATGAAAGCAGCGTCTGAAATCAAAGACGTGACTTCTCTAACCGCTTTCAACAGCCAACAGCTAGCAGTGCTTACTAAGCTTTCTCAGCAAATGATGGACGACAGCAACAAGCTGCAATCTATCGCGAAAGAATTCAAAGAAGACGTTGAGCAAATGACTTCGGAAAACCTAAAGACTGTTACTCCTGCGTAATACGTCCGCTTATCGCCGCCCGAGATCTTGGGCGGCGTTGTTTTTTCCGAATACAGGAGTAAGACTATGTTTCAACACTTCTTTTCGGACTATCTTGTAAAGCTTCAGGAAACCAATCATCAGTGGTGGCATGATTTCGAAGTGAACAAGGCAGTCGTGAATTCTCCTTTGAATAAGGCCATGCAAGAAGTGAACTTCGAAGATACTGCCAAACTATTCGAACAAGCGGCAAACCAGCCAGCAGCGATTCTAAAGCTGCAAGCCGAATGGTGGGAGCAACAGCTTCAAATATGGCAGAATGTGGCACTGGCGGGTAACCAAACACAAATTATCGAAGCAGAGAAGGGTGATAAGCGTTTCTCAAACGATGCTTGGCAACAAGAAGCCATGTACAGCTTCATCAAACAATCCTACTTGTTGTTCAGCAAGACATACCTCGACACGCTCGATTCTATCGAAGGTCTTGATGAGAAGACGAAAGAACGTATTACTTTCTTTTCTCGCCAAGCTATCAATGCACTCTCTCCATCTAACTTCATTGCGACTAACCCAGAGCTGCTTAAACTCACTCTTGAGCAAAATGGTGAAAACCTGCTGACGGGGCTGGAAAAGCTAAAAGAAGATGTTGAGTCGAGTGCCGATATTCTCAAAGTACGCATGACCAACAATAATGCCTTCCGCGTGGGGGATGATGTTGCGACAACGCCGGGTGACGTGGTTTTCCAAAACGAACTGTTTGAGTTGATTCAATATCGTCCTTTGACAGAAAAAGTGAATGCAACACCACTGTTGATCGTCCCGCCGTTTATCAACAAATACTACATCCTTGATCTGACGGCGAAGAACTCAATGGTTCGCTGGTTGCTAGAGCAAGGCCACAGCGTATTTATGATGTCTTGGCGCAATCCGGGTAAAGAGCAGGCTCACGTTGAGTTTGGCGATTACGTAACGGAAGGCGTGGCGAAAGCGGTCACGGCGATTGAAGATATTACTGGCCAAGAGCAGATCAACGCGGCGGGTTATTGTATTGGTGGTACGGTTCTGGCGAGTACGGTCGCTTATTATGCGGCGAAGCGTATGAAGAAGCGTATTAAGTCGGCAACCTTCTTTACCACGCTACTGGACTTCTCTCAGCCGGGCGAAGTAGGGGCGTACATCAACGATACCATCGTCAGTGCAATTGAGACGCAAAACAATGCGAAAGGTTACATGGATGGTCGCTCTCTTAGCGTGACGTTCAGTTTGCTGCGTGAGAACAGCTTATATTGGAACTACTACGTTGATAACTACCTCAAAGGCAACAGCCCTGTAGACTTCGACCTTCTGTACTGGAATAGCGACAGCACCAATGTGAGTGCAGCTTCCCACAACTTCTTATTGCGTGAACTCTATCTAGAGAACAAGCTTGTTCAAGACAAGGGCGTGAAGATCGGTGGCGTCTGGATCGATCTGAATAAGATTAAGATCCCGAGCTACTTTGTATCGACCAAAGAAGACCATATCGCGTTGTGGCAGGGTACATATCGCGGCGCACTAAACACTGGCGGCAACAAGACCTTTGTGTTGGGTGAGTCTGGTCACATCGCGGGCATCGTTAACCATCCTGCTAAAAACAAGTATGGCTACTGGTTAAACGACAACCTTGATGACTCTGCTGATGAGTGGTTTAACAATGCCAACCATCAGGAAGGTTCTTGGTGGACGCATTGGCATCAATGGCTGTTGCAATTCAACCCAGAAGAGCAAGTCGAGCCGTTCCCTGTGGGTTCAGAGCAAAACCCAGTGATTGAAGACGCTCCGGGTCAGTACGTAAGACAAGTATTGCCAATCAAAGAGTCCTAAGCTGCTCCTCACAGCAGTCTCATTTGGCGGCCTAACACGGGTCGCCTTTTTTGTTTCTGGCGTACCTTAAGGAAGCTGAAGAGGCTTAGTGAAGGAGTGAAGGAGTGAAGGAGTGAAGCACGGAAGCTTGAGTTGTGGTAATGAGAGTTTGAGTCGGTGGGAGATTGAAAATAGAACTTCTTAGATCGTTTTCAGCGCAATTGAATTTTCAGAACCACAAAGAAAAAACGCCAAGCAAATGCTTGGCGTTTTCCGTCAACAAAATAGGCAAAAATGTCGACTGATTCGAGGCAGATTAAACCTCTTTATCCTTACCTAGTGAGAGTAGCCATAGAGAGACTGCTGCTACTCCGACAAAGCCGGAAAGAATAATGACTGGCATTGCACTGTACCCAAGGAAATGCCAGATAAAGGATTCAAGATTACTCATTGTCTTTGTTTCTCCTTATTGCCAGCCTTCAACGCCGTGCATGTCAGGCAGTTTGTGTGCGATACCTTTGTGACAGTCTACACACGTTTTCTCGCCTGAAGCCAGAGCGGTTGAGTGTTGTTCAGCTGCACGTTTACCCTGTTGAGAGTAATCCATGAAGTCGAACTCGTGACAGTTACGACACTCAAGTGAGTCGTTTTTCTTCATTCGTGCCCATTCGCGTTCGGCAAGGTGCTCACGACGTGCTTGGAACTTCTCTGGCGTATCGATGGTCTTCGTTACGAAGTGTGCAAACAGCTCTTTAGATGCTTGAACTTTACGAACGATTTTATCGGTCCATTCATGTGGTACGTGACAGTCTGAACAGATTGCACGAACACCAGAGCGGTTCGAGTAGTGAATTGTTTCTTGAATTTCAGCGACGATAGGAGCGTGACAGCCAGAACAGAACTCTTCTGTGTTGGTCGCTTCCATACCCGTGTTGAATGCGCCCCAAAACAGAAGACCACCAGCGAAGCCTAAGAACAAAACTACACCAGCGGCAGCTTTGCTTGGGCTCGACAGTCTCTTCCAAAACGCTTTAAGTATTTTCATAAGTAACCTCTTAGTACTCGCGTTTCAATTACTGAAGCGAATCGACTGCCTTAAACTCGTTTTCCACTAGTGGAGTAGCACTTGTTTGTGGAACGTGACATTGCAAACAGAAGTAACGACGTGGCGACATATCTGCCAGTACCGCGTCTTCACGGTTAACGTAGTGCGTTACACTGATTTTGGTAGCGCCTGCGTCTTTAGCATTTTTCCAGCTGTGACATGCTAGACATTTGTTTGCGTTCAAAGACACTTCATAGTTACGGATGCTATGTGGGATCAGTGGCGGCTGATATACAAAGCTGTCTGCAACGATTTGGTCTTTTGGAAAGTCTTTGAAATCATCTGCAGGACGCGTGTCTTCAAGTTGTGCAGTACCACGTAGCGAGTCTAGACCGCCTGTGCCACCTGGATTGTCCAGTTCCGCTTGTGCAACGCCTGTCGACAAAGCACCTACAGATAAAAGTGCGATAAGGTATTTTTTCATCATTTCATCTCCGCCTTATGGCTTAAATTCTTTTTAGGCCGCCGAGTAGACGGCCCTTGCATTCGTTATTTGACGGTTAAGCGACTTTGGTAATTTTGACTGGACACTTCTTAAAGTCTGTCTGTTTTGACAGTGGGTCAGTCGCATCAAGGATCAACTTGTTAATCAAAATACGGGCATCAAAGAACGGTACGAATACCAAGCCTTCAGGTGGACGGTTACGGCCGCGAGTTTCAACGCGAACGCGTACTTCACCACGTTTGTTTGCAATTAGAACTTCTTCACCGCGACGAACGTTACGTTTCTTCGCATCCGCAGGGTGCATGTAAACCACCGCGTCAGGAACCGCTTTGTAAAGCTCTGGTACACGACGAGTCATAGTACCTGTGTGCCAGTGCTCAAGAACACGACCTGTACATAGCCATAGGTCGAACTCTTCGTTTGGCACTTCTGGTGGCGCTTCGTATGGTGCAGAGATGATCTTCGCTTTACCATCAGCATTGCCGTAGAAGTCCCAACCTGAACCAGCTTTCGCGTACGGGTCAGAGCCTTCTTTAAAGCGCCATTGTGTTTCTTTGCCATCAACAACCGGCCAACGTAGACCACGTACTGTGTGGTAAACATCGTATGGTGCTAAGTCGTGACCGTGACCACGACCAAACGTCGCGTACTCTTCGAACAGACCTTTCTGTACGTAGTAACCGAAGTGGTGAGCGTCATCGTTCATCTCACGCGCTTCTTCGATAGGGAACTTGTCGACTTGGCCGTTCTTGAACAGCATGTCGTACATAGTCTTACCGCGGTACTCAGGTGCTTTTGCAAGTAGCTCTTCTGGCCACACTTCTTCCATCTTGAAGCGTTTCGAGAATTCCATTACCTGCCATAGGTCAGATTTTGCATCACCGATGGTTTCTACTTGTTGATACCAAGCTTGAGTACGACGCTCTGCGTTACCGTAAGCACCTTCTTTCTCAATCCACATTGCGGTCGGAAGAACGAGGTCAGCCGCCTGCGCGGTTGCTGTTGGGTATGGGTCAGATACAACGATGAAGTTTTCTGGGTTACGATAACCAGGAAGACGTTCAGTGTTGATGTTCGGGCCTGCTTGCATGTTGTTGTTACATTGAACCCAGTAACAGTTCAGAACGCCGTCATGCAACATACGGTCTTGAAGTACTGCGTGGAAGCCAGGTTTTGGTGGAATAGTGCCTTCAGGTAGTTTCCAGATGTCTTCTGCAATCTTACGGTGTTTAGGGTTAGCAACCACCATGTCTGCTGGTAGACGGTGAGCAAACGTACCAACCTCACGAGCCGTACCACACGCTGATGGCTGACCTGTTAGTGAGAATGGGCTGTTACCCGGAGTCGCAATCTTACCGGTTAGTAGGTGGATGTTGTAAACCAAGTTGTTCATCCATACACCACGAGTATGTTGGTTCATACCCATCGTCCATAGAGACATTACTTTCGTGTTTGGATCCGCGTATTGCTTCGCAAGCTCGATTAGTTTTTCTTTCTCTACACCAGAGATTTCAGACGCTTTCTCTACCGTGTATGGAGCTACTGACTTCTTGTACTCTTCGAAGGAGATAGAAGTTAGCTTGCCAGAGTTCGGGTTCTTCGCCGCTTTTTGTAGCGGATCATCATCACGTAGACCGTAGCCGATGTCCGTGTCTGCTTGAGTGAAGTTGGTGTGCTTGTTCACGAAGTCCCAGTTTACTGCATCGTTTTCGATGATGTAGTTTGCGATGAAGTTAGCAATCGCAAGGTCAGACTGAGGATTGAAAATGTAGCCGTGGTCTGCCAACTCAAATGAACGGTGGTAGTAAGTAGAAAGCACGTTCACTTTAACGTGAGGGTGACTTAGACGACGGTCAGTAATACGAGTCCAAAGAACTGGGTGCATTTCTGCCATGTTTGAACCCCAAAGAACGAAGGCATCTGCGTTCTCGAAGTCATCGTAACAGCCCATTGGTTCATCGATACCAAATGCACGCATGAAGCCTACTACCGCAGACGCCATACAGTGACGCGCGTTCGGGTCGATGTTGTTTGAACGGAAGCCTGCTTTCATCATTTTGGCAGCGGCATAACCTTCCATTACTGTCCATTGACCAGAACCGAACATACCGATGCTTGTTGGACCTTTCTTCTCTAGAGAGGCTTTCCATTTTTCAGCCATGATGTCGAAAGCGGTATCCCAAGATACAGGAGCGAAGTCGCCGTCTTTGCTGTATTTGCCGTCTTTCATACGTAGAAGAGGCTGAGTTAGGCGGTCTTGACCGTACATGATCTTAGAAAGGAAGTAACCTTTGATACAGTTAAGGCCTTTGTTTACTGGTGCTTCAGGGTCACCCTGAGTTGCTACCACTTTGCCGTTTTGTGTACCAACAAGAACAGAACAGCCTGTACCACAGAAACGACAAGGCGCTTTGTCCCATGTGATTTTGGTTTGATCAGAGCTTGCAATCAGGTTGGTTGCAGAAGCTGGTAGTGTAATACCTGCGACAGCAGCAGCTGATGCAGCCGCGTTTGCTTTCACAAACGCACGTCTTGTCATTTTCATACTTCACCCTCGATTTGGGAATGTTGTGTTCCAGTGTCTTTTTCTTCCGTTTCTTCAAGCCCAGTTTCGATTTGGTGATAAACCAGTACTGTGCTCAAGACATTCGGTAAATTATTAATCGCATCGATAGTGTCGGTGATGAAACCTTGGTTCTCAGTTTCTAACACCACCACGATTTTGCCTTCAGGACTGTCACCGTAGATCTCTGCGTTTTCGTACGCTTCAATCTGGGTTTTCACTTCAGCCAGATGTTCAGGCAGAACATGGACTACCAGACTCGAAATGTGCACTTCGTTTAGTGACATACATCTCTCTCGTTTTATCGCCTTTCGTGCCGACCACTGACGGCTAGGCTGTTATATTGCTCACATTGATGGATGACGTCGGACACACTGAGACACAGGCGCCGCAGCCGTTACACTCATCAAGGTCTAAATTTGGTTGTGCTACTTTGCCAAGCTCTAACTTGAACTGAATTGCCATCGGGTCGCACATGTCCCCACAGCTTCGGCATTCGACATTTTGTTTTGCTAAACAGCTATCATTGATGCTCGCTTTCGCCTGCCAAGGCTGTTCCGCTTCCGCTAAAAACAGTGGCTCTGGACAAGCCTCGGCGCATTGGTAACAAAAGGTGCATTCATCAATAGAAAAATCGACAGCGGGAAACCCACCGTCGCTTTTTGATATAATTTTAGTTTCGCACGCCTCGATGCATTTACCGCAACGAGTGCAATCGTCTGTGAATTGAGTTGGCTTAGCTAACCAAGGAAGACGTACCGAATTGTCCGGTTGCGTTTTACGTGCAAAAAGTCTTCTTCTCGAAAGATCTACCACTTAGTCACCTCGGAAATTGAAACCCCAAATAAGCATAGTTCACAATTTCATTAATAAACTGTCATTTAAGTACATGAAATTGTAGTTTTTGACATATATGTATAAATACCTCTTAGGAGGTAATTGGGATGCTATATTGTTTTAGATCAATAAATTCCGACGCAGGTGATCACATATTGATAAAGTTGAAAGATAATGCGTGTTGTATAAAGGCAAACATGGTTATCAAACGAGCGGAGTTCAGAGTTGTTTAAAAATGTGAAAAAGTCAGTAACACGCACAATCGCATCTGCCATGATGTTGATTTTGCTTCTTTCAGTGGCGACAACTGGCTTTGCTATTTTCACTCTTGCGTCGAGCCTTAATGATGCAGAAGCGGTAAACGTAGCGGGCTCCATGCGAATGCAGAGCTATCGTTTAGCTCATGATATTCAAAGTGAATCTGTTGACTATTCTTCACATATTGACTTATTTGAGCAGTCAATTTACTCACATTCAATGCTGGCGCTTCAACATTGGTCAGTGCCAGAAGATATTACAAAAGACTACTACCGACTGATTCTTCGTTGGCATGAACTGAAATCGGTACTTAAGAGCCAAGACAGAGACCAATATCTGATCTTAGTCGCTGGTTTTGTTCAACAAATTGATGCCTTCGTATTTAAGCTACAGAACTATTCAGAGCAAAAACTGATCAACTTAGCTTGGATTGGTGGGTTAGGGCTTGGCGGCATACTGTGTGTGAGTATGTTCGTTGTGCACTTTGTTCGGCTAGAAGTCGTCAGGCCGCTTCGTGCGCTGGTGTTTGCTAGTGAGCAAATTCAGAATCGCTCGTTTAACGTTTCGCTCAATGTTTCAAGTGATAACGAAATGGGCATTTTGACCAGAACTTTCAATAGGATGGCGAACGATCTTGGTAAGCTCTATCGAGGTTTGGAGCAAGCGGTGGACGAGAAAACACGTAAGCTGCAACACGCAAACCAATCGCTTAGAGTATTGTATGATTCGTCGAAAGAGTTGACTGCTTCTCGCATCCATCAAGAAAATTTCCAAGCGATTTTACAACATATTGCAAGTTTGGAAGGAATTCGTGCTGTTAAGCTCGAAATAGACCAAATAGGGGAACCAAACTGGATACTTACTGAGGGGGAGGAGTGTCGTCATGAATGTGACAGTGAATGTCACAGTAAGCCGCTTACTTTAGATGGCGAGCATCTTGGCTTCTTGCATTGGAAAGTAGGGCTACCTTGCCCAAATGAGTCCCTTATTGATAACTTTGTTCAAATCTTATCTCGTGCGGTATATTACAACCGAGCGCAACGACAAGCCGAGCAATTATTGCTGATGGAAGAGCGTGCCACCATTGCTCGTGAGCTTCATGATTCATTGGCTCAAGCTTTGTCTTATCTGAAGATTCAAGTGTCGCTGTTAAAACGCAGTGTGAAGAACATCCCTGATGAGAAAGCGATCGCGCAAACTAATCAAGTGATTGCCGAATTAGACACCGGGCTTTCAGCGGCCTACACCCAGTTACGTGAACTGCTGACCACATTCCGTCTCACGATAAAAGAGGGCAGTTTTGGTCAGGCACTTCAAGAGATGGTTTCGACGCTAGACGATCAAACGGCGGCTGAAATCTCTCTCAATAACAAGCTCTCTTCAACAGAATTAGATGCGCACCAACAGGTACATCTACTACAGTTGATCAGAGAAGCGACAATTAATGCGATCAAGCACGCTCAAGCTAAAAATATTGATATTCAATGTCTTGATTCTGAAGGGACAGTCACAGTGACGGTCACCGATGATGGTATAGGCTTTGAGCAACAAGATGAAAAATTAAATCATTACGGTATGAGCATCATGCAAGAGCGTGCGGCAAGGCTGCACGCCGACCTTAGAATTGAGGCAGCAAAGAATAATGGCTGTATCGTAAGACTAGAATTCCAACATAGTAAGGAAGTAAACATTGACAGTGTGTAAAGTAATGCTGGTGGATGATCACCCACTCATGAGACGTGGTATTCATCAGCTTCTCAGTTTCGAGCCAGAGTTTGAAGTGGTTGCAGAGGCGAGCAGCGGCGCAGATGCGGTTGCTAAAGCTCACGAACTAGAACTGGATTTGGTACTTCTTGATCTGAACATGAAGGGCATGTCGGGCCTGGATACGCTGAAAGCGCTGCGCGCAGACGGTTGTGAAGCGCGTATCGTTATCCTTACGGTATCAGATAGCCCTGCGGACATCGAAGCGATCGTGCGAAGTGGTGCAGATGGTTACTTGTTGAAAGATACCGAGCCAGATGAGTTGGTTGAATTGCTAAAACAAGCACACGAGGGTGACAAGGCATACAGCCAAGCCGTGGCTAAGTACCTGAACGAACGTGAAGGGCAAGAAGACGTGTTTGACACGCTTACTGACCGAGAAACGCAGATCTTGCAAGAGGTCGCACGTGGCTTCCGTAATAAGCAAATTGCAGATCGTTTGTTTATCTCTGAGTCAACGGTGAAAGTGCACATGAAGAGCTTGTTGAAAAAGCTCAAAGTGCCTTCTCGTACCGCCGCGACTGTGCTTTACCTAGAGCGTTTTGGCGAAATTAAATAACCGCCCAAAGCTAAGCACATCTTAAGCACAAAAAAACCGCCTATCATCGGCGGTTTTTTTTATTTGTCTGGGCGAATCGAATACAAATCACTGTTATGCTTGCCGCACTCCAAGTAGTAATGATGTGCCGCGTTTTTATCTTCCGCGACGACTCTCATACTGTGCATTTTCCCCTGTTCAAAGTAACGAATCTCGTACTCTACACTCGTATCAAGTTGCTCAGCAGCAGCCATGCTACGCCTCCATAAACTATCCTGATGTTATTGATGCAAATTATATACCATATAAGGAACGCCGTTTCGTTCAAGTTTTGGTCGATAATTGCGCACTAACTCACTTTTTTGCGAATAGTTGTGATAAAAAAGTTAATTTCAAACTCTATATACTACATGAGTGGCAATGTCACTTTGCCGTACTGACGAAAGTTTGCCGCAATAATAAGTGATTAAGATTGAGTATAGAACTTAATCAATGGAAAAGGGAATATGGATCGGTGATGAAATTAAAAAGTTTATCTAATAACGCGGTTCGATACGGATGTATTTTGATATCTATTCTGGTACTCGCTGGCTGCGCGAAAAAGTTCTTATACAGCAATATTGATTGGGTCGTGATTGAATATTTGGATGACTACGTCTCATTAGATGGTGAGCAAGAAGCTCTGTTGGAAGAACGTATCTTATTATTGGCGGATTGGCATAAAGAAGAGGAATTACCCTTATATATCGATCACTTAAAACAATTAGAGTCACTGAATAAAGACAACGTGACACTAGAGTCATTGCAAGCCAACCGAGATCAAATGCGAGACCATTACCAACGTCTTGTCTCGAAAGCCGCGCCAGACCTGTTCTCGCTGAGTATGCAGTTAGACAGTAAGCAAGAATCGGAGTTCGTCGATAGCGTAAAAGAGCGTTACAAAGAACGAGATGAAAAATATGCAGGGAAAACGGAACAAGAGCTGCGAGAAATTGTCTTAGAGAATACAGAGGAGTGGATGGAAGAATGGTTAGGTAAATTATCTAACAAGCAAAAAGCACGTGCCAAACAGCTTTCTCAAGATGTGATAATTAATAGCCCATTATGGCGTGATTATCGTTCCTCTATAATTCAGGAATTAGAGTATCTTTTCGAAAATAAAAACAATAGCGTGGTTTACCAGCAGGTATTCATGCAGCTCCTGTTTGAGCCGGAAAGTTATTATAGTGATCAACTGACCAAGAATATTGATCATAATATCGCTCTAACGGATCAATTCACCGTAGATATTTCTCAAACAATGAGTGATAAACAGTGGCGACATTTCCACGGAAAAATCCGTGAATGGCGTGAACTTGCTGAAGACTTATTGAATTAATTCTCGATAAAACAATCCCTTAATGTGAGTGCTGATGTGGCGTGTCAGCACTTTCTGATGAAAAACTGATTCAAAGCAAATTCTTATTGTGGCATGAGCGTAACATGGCTTGTCGAACCATGTTGGATAGGATCCTCGCACACCTTACATCCCTGTGCGTGGCATCCTTCGCTCAAAACAATGAGAATAATTATGAAGCATTTAGTTGAAAGATTTCTTCGCTACGTCACGTTCGATACTCAATCTAATCCCCACGAATCAGCTTGCCCAAGCAGCGGCGGGCAACTTGTATTTGCTCAGCAGCTTAAAAAAGAAATGATTGAACTTGGTTTAAGCAACGTGACCTTGAGTGACAATGGCTATCTAATGGCTAAGCTGCCATCTAACGTTGATTATGATGTGCCAGCGATTGGTTTTATCGCACACATGGACACAGCTCCTGATGCTTCAGGTAAGAACGTAAAACCACAGTTTATTGAAGACTATCAAGGTGGCGATATCGCACTTGGTCTAGGTGATGAAGTGCTTTCTCCAGTGCAGTATCCAGATTTGCACGAGCTTCATGGCCACAACCTGATTACCACAGATGGCACAACACTTCTTGGTGCTGACAACAAAGCAGGCATTGCAGAGATTCTTTCTGCGGTAGCGATGTTGATTGAAACCCCAGAAATCCCACATGGTGACATCTGTATTGGTTTTACTCCCGACGAAGAAATTGGTCGCGGTGCTGACTTGTTTGATGTTGAGAAATTTGGTGCTGAGTGGGCTTACACTATTGATGGTGGCCCGCAAGGTGAGTTGGAATACGAAAACTTCAACGCAACCAGTGCAGACGTTATCTTCCATGGCGTGAGCGTTCACCCGGGCACAGCAAAAGGTAAATTGGTTAATGCAATGAACTTGGCGGCTAAATTCCAAGTGCAGATGCCAGAAGATCAAACGCCAGAAACCACAGAAGGCTATGAAGGCTTCTTCCACCTAAAATCTGGTGAACTTGGTGTCGCTCGCAGTGAGCTAGGTTACATCATCCGTGACTTCGACCGTGAGGGTCTGGAAAACCGCAAAGCCTTTATGCAGAAGCTTGTTGATGACATGAACGCAGGCTTAAAACATGGTTCGGTTGAGTTGAAGCTCACTGACAGCTATTACAACATGCGTGAAATGGTTGAGCCATACCCTCACATTATCGACTTAGCGAAGCAAGCGATGGAAGCGTGCGATGTTGAACCTCTGATTAAGCCAATTCGCGGTGGTACAGACGGTGCGCGTTTGTCGTTCATGGGCTTGCCTTGTCCAAACATCTTCACGGGGGGTTACAACTTCCACGGTATCCATGAGTTTATTTCAGTGGAGATGATGGAGAAGTCGGTACAAGTGATCGTCAAGATTGCAGAACTAACGGCGAAGAAACACGGTTAATCATACAGCTGGTTAACCTCACCATTTAGATAAACAAAAGCCCAGACTCGTGTCTGGGCTTTTTCATTTATTTGTTCGAGCTAGGGTTTCAAACTAGGGTTGCCTGAGTGCTCAAACAAAAGCTCAGTGATAACTTAGCGAACGCTTTTCTCTTCGATTTCGCTGATTGGTAGCCAGTTCACTTCCACACCTGCTTGGTCGAACATGTCTTGGCTCACTTGAATCTTGTCGCCCCAGCGAGATAAGAAATCTTCAGATTGTTCAGGGCAACTTACGCGTGCAATACCTGTTTGAATGATTTTCGCTGCGCAGTTCGGGCAAGGGAAGTGGGTAACCCAAATATCACAACCGTCTAAATCGCGTTTAGAGAACAAAATCGCGTTCTCTTCAGCGTGCAACGTTTTCAGATACTTCAGTTCACGTTCATCTGTATCCACACTGTCGGAAACACCGTGTGGGTAGCCGTTAAAGCCAACAGAGACAATGCGGTTGTTTTTAGTGATTACCGCGCCAACTTGTGTTGATGGATCTTTACTCCAAGACGCCACAAGCTCAGCCATTTGGTAAAAACGTTTCTCCCATTTAGAAATCATAGTAATCCTCTCGGTCGAAAGCTTTGAATTACTTGCATGATAACGCATTTTGTTTAAAAAAATAGTCAAATCATACGCTGCGCTGACGAAGTTTTCGTTTTACTAGGTTATCGGCCTATCATTGTACAAATAACCTCCGTTCTCTAACCCACAACATTTACACGACTTTCATTGCGATTCGAGCACAGGATCGCAACAAATATAGCCTGCTAATTACGATGTTTGCGAGTCGTTTCATTGGCTTACACTTTGATACACTTCCCCCGGTTTCCTTTAAAGTTTTCGGACAAAGCACCCTGTAAGGTTAGGGTATTGTCAAACGAATCCTGTTCTATAAAGACGGTATATACATGCAAAAGAAACCACTCGTCGCATTAATGGCGGCAACAGCTATCCTCGCAGGATGCGGAGAAGCAAACAATGCCCAGAAGAGGGGCCAAGCTCCTCTTGTTGTGACTCAAAATGTCACAATTATCGACTACCAGCCGAGCAAATCTTACATCGGCCGCATTGAAGCAGTAGAAGATACAAATATCACGGCACAAGTCTCTGGCTATCTTGAA
Organism: Vibrio sp. M260121; assembly: GCF_036533715.1. NCBI lineage: Bacteria > Pseudomonadati > Pseudomonadota > Gammaproteobacteria > Vibrionales > Vibrionaceae > Vibrio > Vibrio sp. M260121. The sequence continues at coordinate 33,235 of NZ_JATABF010000022.1, forward strand.
GCTCGCCATTTTGATGAAGGTCAAATGGTCGAGAAAGGACAACTGCTTTACTCCATTGAGCCTTCATCTTTTGAAGCGCAAGTGGCGAGTGCAAAAGCGGCGCTAGCTCAAGCAAAAGCGGCGCTTAAAAAAGCAGAACTCGACCACCAACGTGGTAAAAACTTGTTGCCACGTGGCAGTATTTCCCAATCAGAGTTCGATGCGTTGACGGCGACGTTACTTGGCGCGCGAGCAGAGCTTGAAGCAGCAAACGCTCAGCTTAAGCTTGCAGAAGTAAACCTTTCTTACACGCAAATTCGTGCGCCATTTAGCGGCCGCATCAGCGACAGTAAAGTAAGTACGGGTGACCTGCTTTCTCCTTCTTCTGGCATTCTGACAACGCTTGTTAGCTTAGACCCAGTGCATACTTCATTCAGCGTTAGTGAACGTGAGCGTTTAACGCTTGGTATGGATCGCATCAAGGGTGACGGCAGTGATGAGTCGAGTGGTGTAGAAGTTCAACTTGAACTGGAAAACGGTGAGTACTTTGAGCACCTAGGTCAGTTAGACTTCTTGGGCAACCGTATCAATACCCAAACAGGTACGATTGCGATGCGTGCTTTGGTACCAAACCCAGAACAACAACTGCTTCCTGGTCAGCACATTAAAGTGAATCTACGAGACAAGAACGCGAAAGACGTTATCGTGATCCCTCGTCGAGCAGTGCAAACTGACCTAGAGGGCGACTTCGCAATGGTGATGGCTGAAGGCAATGTTGCAGAGCGTCGCAACGTGAAGCTTGGTCCTCAAGTAGAGCAGGGCATCATCATCAATGAAGGTCTGGAACAGGACGACACTGTGATTACACAGGGTCTGCAACGTGTACGTAACGGTGTAGAAGTGCGCATTCAATCTCCTGCTGAAGATAAGCAGTAGGAGGCGCAATGTTAAGTCGTTTCTTTATTCAAAGACCAAAATTCGCACTGGTTATTTCTATCATATTGACGTTGGCTGGTGCCATCTCTTTAGCGATCTTGCCAGTTGCTGAATATCCAAAAATCAGTCCGCCATCAGTGAGCGTGACCGCATTCTACACGGGGGCAAGTGCAGAGGTTGTGGAACAGGCAATAGCCGACCCGATAGAAACCTCCGTAAACGGTGTAGAAGACATGATTTACATGTCGTCTAAGAGTGCGAACGATGGTTCTTACAGCCTAAACGTTACCTTCGATGTAGGCACTGACCCAGACATGGCGCAGGTTAACGTGCAAAACCGTGTATCACAGATTGAGTCAAAACTGCCTCAAGAAGTGCGCATGGTAGGCGTAACGGTGAAAAAGCGTTCTCCTGACTTGTTGATGGTTCTGAACTTCTACTCACCAGACGGTAAGTACGACGATAAGTTCCTTATCAACTACATCAACCTGAACGTAAAAGACCAGCTGGCGCGTGTTAAAGGCATCAGTGAAGTTAACGTTATCGGTGGTGGTGAATACGCGATGCGTGTTTGGTTAGACCCAGAAAAGATGGCTAACCTGAACCTCACGACAACCGACGTTTACTCGGCATTGGCAGAACAGAACGTACAGGTAGCGGCAGGTCGTATCGGTGCTGCGCCGTACAACAACCCTCAAGAAGTTCAGTTCAACTTGGTGACTAAAGGTCGTCTTGAGAGCGTGAGCGAGTTTGAGGATGTAGTACTTCGCGCAAACCCAGATGGCTCTACGGTCTACCTAAAAGACGTAGCTCGTGTTGAGCTTGGTAAGAAGTTCTACGATGGTAACGGTAAGTTCCGTGGTCAAGATGCCTCTATCGTCGCGTTGTCACTGCAATCAGACGCAAACGCATTGGAAAGTGGGCAAGCGGTCATGGACTTGCTTGAGCGCTTAAGCACTAACTTCCCTGAAGGCATGGCTTACGAAACCAGTTATGACACAACCGTGTTCGTAGCTGAGTCAATCAAGGGTGTAGTGAAAACGCTGATTGAAGCTATTTTGCTGGTAATCGCGGTAACCTACCTGTTCCTTGGTAGTGCGCGTGCAACCTTGATTCCGGTTGTTGCGATTCCGGTATCCCTTATCGGTACATTCGCCATCATGCAGGCGACGGGCTTTACCATCAACACGGTAACCCTATTCGGTTTGATCCTAGCCATCGGTATCGTGGTAGATGACGCGATTCTGGTTATCGAAAACGTGGATACCACCATGGCGAAAGACCCAACTATTTCACCGCGTAAAGCAACGTTGCTGGCGATGAAAGAAGTAACGGGCCCAATCATTACTTCGACCTTGGTTCTATTGGCGGTATTCCTACCAGTAGCAATGCTTCCGGGTATTACTGGCATCATGTATCGTCAGTTCGCATTGACGATCTGTATCTCGGTAGTGATCTCGTCTATTAACGCACTAACGCTGTCTCCAGCGTTATGTTCGTTGGTACTGAAGCAGGGTGGCGGCAACACAGCAAACTGGTTCCAAGCGTTCAACCGTGGTCTAGAGCGTGTAACAGCGCGCTACGGTCAGATCGCTGGCTTCTTGGTCAAGAAGTCTATGTTGCTGATTGCCTTCTTCTTCGTGGCGGTTGCGGCTGTAACGTTCTTCGCGAAAATAACCTCAACGGCGTTTGTTCCTCAAGAAGACAAAGGCATCTTGTTGGTGAACGTTCAGCTTCCGGATTCGGCGTCGCTTTCTCGTACCGAGGAAGTAACCAATGAACTGATGAAGATGGTTGAACAAGAGCCGGGTGTAGATGGCGTAACCGTTGCGAATGGTTACTCATTCATGACGGGTGCAGCAGCATCAAACGGTGCGTCTCTGTTCATCAAATTGCATGATTGGGACACGCGAAACTCGCTTGACGGTGAACACGCTGCTAACGCAATTGCAAACCGCATCAACGGTCGTGCTGCGATGGAACTTCCTCAAGCAGTGGTATTCGCGATGGGGCCTCCAGCAGTACCTGGTATGGGTGCAGCTTCTGGCTTTGAATTTGTACTGGAAGACACGCTAGGTCGTAGCCGTACGGATTTGTCGATGGTAATGGGTGAAATGATTCAGGCGGCCAACCAAGCGCCAGAAATCGCGTATACCTTTAGTACTTTCCGTGCAAACGTACCGCACTACTATGTCGACATTGATCGTGAGAAAGCGCAGCAGTTGGGTATTCCGCTGTCGTCGATCTTCCAAACGCTACAAGGAAACCTTGGCTCACTGTACGTGAACGACTTCACCATGTTTGGTAAGAACTTCCGCGTCACCATGCAAGCGGACAGTGAACACCGCAGCAGCATGGAAGATCTAGAGCGTTTCCACGTGCGCTCTTCAAGCGGCGACATGGTGCCACTAAGTACACTAGTGAGCTATGAGCAAGTGTTTGAACCCGATGTTGCATGGCGTTACAACATGTACCGCAGTGCGATCATACAAGGTCAACCAGCGCCGGGTTATTCAAGTGGTGACGCAATTGCAGCAATGGAACGTGTGGCGGCTGAAGTACTACCGCAAGGTTACACGTACGAATGGACGGGCATGGCTTACCAAGAAGTATTAGCAGGTAACCAAGCGATTTACGCGTTCGCATTGGCATTGATCTTTATCTACTTGTTTATGGTGGCGCAGTATGAGAGTTGGAGTATTCCTCTAGCGATCATCCTAGTGGTGCCAGTGGCAACGTTAGGTTCCTTCCTTGCATTGAACTTAACCGGAACGCCGCTTAACTTGTATGCTCAGATAGGTCTCGTCCTGCTCATAGCGCTTGCGGCGAAAAACGCAATCCTAATTGTGGAATTCGCCAAGCAAGAGCGTGAAGAAAAAGATGTGGATATCGACAGTGCCGCAGTACAAGGTGGTAAGCTTCGTTTCCGTGCGGTGAACATGACTTCTTGGTCGTTCATCTTGGGTATCTTCCCTCTGATCTTCGCAGCCGGTGCGGGTCACGTGAGTCAGAACTCGTTGGGTATTTCCCTAATCGGTGGTCTGTTGTGTGTACTTCTAGCGGGTACCTTCCTGATCCCAGGCTTCTACGCTCTAGTACAGAGAAAGCGTGAGAAGATCCACGGTGGTAGCACTAAGCTTGTTCCTCTTGATGACGAATAAGCACTGAGTTTCCTCAGATAGAAAAAGCCCGAAGCATGAGAGTGCTTCGGGCTTTTTGTTTATCTGGCAATAATGATTACGAGGGAAGGTAGATTACACGCTGCGTGTTTTGAATTCAGCAACAGCATCATCCATTTCATGGGCTTGAGCTGAAACAGAGTTCACCTCATGTAAGCATTCTTGTGCTGATTGCATGTTGTTCTCTGAAATCACATTCAACTCAGTAATCGAATCGCTCACCTGGTTCATCACGATGCCTTGCTCTTCAATGGCTGATGCAATGCGCTCGGAGTTGCCCTGAATTGCGTGCATGTCTGCGATGATTTGTTGCAAGCTAGAATCGAGCTTCTCTGAAGCGTGAAGAGTTTGCTGGCCCTGATCGTTACATTGGTCGATATCTGATACCACCATCGACATTTGCGATTGAATGTCTGATACCACGCGAGTGATTTCTTCTGTCGATTGATGAGTACGGCTGGCTAGTGCGCGTACTTCATCCGCTACGACGGCAAAGCCACGACCTTGCTCGCCCGCACGCGCTGCTTCAATGGCTGCGTTTAGTGCGAGTAGGTTGGTTTGTTCTGCAATGTCTTGGATGATGTTCACTGCACCGCCAATCTTTGCAACGTGCTCGTTAAGCGATCCGATTGACTGCTGACTATTCGAAAGAATACCGGTTAATTGACCGACATTCGTTACTGTGGTTTCAACAACGCTACGACCTTGTTCCGCATTGTTTGCAGCTTGGTGAACGCCTTCTACTGCTACAGAGGTACTTTCCGAGATTTCACCAATAGTGGCGACCATTTGCTGAACTGCAGTTGCCATTGATGAAGTATGATCGGCTTGAGCGTGGAATTGCTCCATCACGCCCTCAAGTTCACGATGCATATTATCGGTGCTTGCTGATAGCTGTGCTGACTTCTCTTGCGTGCCGTGAATCAAGTGCTCAAGTTTGTCCAACAGATCGTTTAAGTGATGGCTGATGTCTGCCAGTTCATCTTTCCCCGCAAGTTCAGAGCGCAGGCCCATGTTGTTGCTTTCACTAATGTTTTTAATAGTGGTGAGCAAGCTGCTAACGCGAGTATTGATCGAACGTGAGATTTGGAAGATCAAGGCAAAGATGATGACCAACACAACCGCTGTGATGACTTGTTTCACCACGTTGTTTTGGCTATCTCGAGCTTGTGCTGCGTCGCTCAGGGCAGATGAAAAGGTTTTAAACTGTTGTTCTACCGCGTGTGATAAAGCACGAGTATCACCCAATAAACCCTTATTGTAAGCCACGCCGATAGTTTGCTTTTGCGCAGCAAGCTGACGCGCACTTTCAATCAAAGCAGGTACGTATAGGCCTTGTAGAAGGCTTTCGTCCATTTCACCAGCTTTAACAAGCTCTGAGAATTTAGTCAGAGCCATGACTTGTTGATGATCAGCATTTTGCTCTGCAGCATAAAGCTCTCGCTCAAAAGTCGCCCATAAGCCGCTTTCTGCATCTAGCCCGTAGCGTCCGTAAGCAGAAACTAAAGTCTGGAAACCTTTTTGATAGGCCAATAAGTCTTGTTTGAATCGGTGGCTAGAAGGGAGGTCATAACGGTTTAGGATGCCAGACAATTCTTGTTCAATCACCAAGAACTTATCGACGTTACCATCGAACTTACCAAGGTACTTAGTGTTACTACGCAGCAAGAAGTCTTTTTCATTACGGCGTAAGTTAAGGAGACGGATCTCTAAATCACCAACGAGCTTAACAGCATGACCGAGCTCTTGGCTTTGGTTAGCGAAGTGTGACGAGGTACCCAGCAGGGTCATAATACCCAGAATGGCGATCACTCCTAAGGAGTAGAGCTTGTGCCTAATAGTCATAAAGTTTGTCCTGAATAGTTGACTAAAGTAAGGAACTCAAAAAGGTTCCCAATGGCTAGCTCTGACGTTTGTTATTACAGCACTCTTTTGCGTTGCTGTTTTTTTGTCGCTTGCTTGTTTTTGCTATCAAGTCTACGACGTTGCGAAGCGCGAGTTGGTTTGGTTTTAATACGCTTCTTTTCTTGTCGGCTTGCAGATTGTATTAACGCTTGTAATCGGTTTAGTGCGTCTTCTTTGTTCTGCTCTTGCGTCCGAAACTGTTGTGCTTTGATGATGATTACGCCATCTTTGGATATTCGGCTGTCAGAAAGGGCAAGTAATCGCTCTTTATAGAATTCCGGCAGCGTGGAATGACGTACGTCAAAGCGCAAATGTATCGCGGACGATACCTTATTAACGTTTTGCCCACCACTTCCTTGAGCCCTGATGGGAGATAATTGGATTTCCCAATCTTGAATTGTGACGGAGTTCGAAATTTTGAGCATGTTTACTAAATGCCGATAAGGAATGTTGTAATGGCTGATAAATTACCATCAGAGATGTACAAATAGAAGAATTGACATGAATACGATAGATTTAAGCCCCTATAAAGGGTTGATTTTCGATATGGACGGCACCTTAATCGACACTATGCCAGCGCATCTAGCAGCGTGGCAAGCGACGGCAGATCGTTTCGATTTCCCTTTCAACCAAGATTGGTTGCACAGTTTAGGTGGCATGCCAAGCTTCAAAATTGTTGGCGAAGTGAACCGTCAACATGGTTTGTCTCTCGACCCTAAAACCGTATCTCGCTTCAAAATGGACACGTTCGCAGAGATGGAACAACACGGAGAAATCATCTCGTGCACTAATACCGTTTTGGATGAGCATCTTGGCAACAAGAAGATTGCCGTGGGCACAGGTAGCCAGCGCGACAGCGCACTGCGTCTATTAGCAAAAGCCGGCATCCTGAAAAAGCTGAATGCGGTGGTTACGGCTACTGACGTTGAAAACCATAAACCATTCCCAGACACGTTTCTTATGGCTGCAGAACAACTTGGTTTGAGCGCACAAGATTGTGTGGTGTTTGAAGATACCGAGTTAGGCAAGAAAGCCGCTCACGCTGCAGGTATGGATTGTGTAATGGTGGAAGGGGATAAGTTAGTCTTTTATCCAAAGGCTTAACTTAATAAGTTAATTATCATTTAAAAGACCGCGATATCATCGTGGTCTTTTTTGTATAACTCCCGTGAATTTATATAATTCTCACAATGAGAATGTGAATGTTTATTGTGAAATTAATCAAATTATCAATCTAATTATAAAGTATTAATAATCTACACTCGCTATAGTTGTTTATTCCTTTTACTAAATTATTTTTACAGGAAAGGATCATGACACGCTCTCAAAATGTTTATGTAATTTCTTCCGACTCAGATTGGTCAGGGTTAGTTATTGCTGGTTTGTCTCACTCTTTTAAGAACTACACCTTTCATACTGATAAGACCGTCAATAATATATGGAATTTAAACAATACTGATATTGTAATTTATGATCGCCTTACTTTAGGTAATCCGTCATTACACTTAATCTCACCACTCTCACGTGGCGGAGCTTGGTTGCTTGCTAATGCTACTAAGCAAGACTTAGAGGGAGTTCAAGGGCTTATATCCCTTGGTTGGGGTGGGTTGCTAGAGAATGACTTTACGTTAGAACTGCTTCACAAATCCGTCCGAATGGTGGCTTCTGGTCAGTTATGGTTTAGCCGAGAAGCCATGTCTTCTTCATTGAAGAATATTGTGAGGGGACAAGTTCATAGTTCTTCATCTGCGGAAGTTCTAGGTGCTAAATACGAACTTTCTACTAAAGAACAGAAAGTATTTATGTATTTAGTTCAAGGTTATTCAAATAAAGAAATAGCACATCAATTAAGTGTAAGTTTAAGCACGGTAAAAACACATGTCTCCCATATATTATCTAAAACAGGAAAGCAAAGCCGTTCTCAGTTAGGATCTTTAATGGTTGAGTGATTTTTGATCTAGTTCAAATTAATTATTTAGTTGTCCTTTACTCATCCTTTTATGTGGTTCTTTTGGCCAGATGACCGATAGGAAAAAAGTTAATAAGGCGTACATTTAACTCGTCTACTTAATTCAACTTTTGGTCTATACCGCAGGAAAAAATGTAAAGGAGAACAATCATGAAACGTTTAGCAGGTTTTGCAGCAATGGCGTTGCTTGTATCGGCTGGTGCAGTTGCGAATCCATGGGTCGTTGGGTCTGACGAAGGTCGCGCAGACTTTTACGTTAAATTCAAAGGTGAAGTGCCTAAGCGTTGTGAAATGATGACTTACGGCAACTTGGATGTCATCAATTTCGACTTAACTAAGTCATCTGATACAAAAGAGTTTGGCTTTAAGACGTGGTGCAACTCATACGGTACGAAAGGCATCGTCCAAGTTGACCCATTTGGTTTTACCAACAGCAATGAAGATGAAATTCCAATGGAGTACAGCTTCAATGGTGAAACTAAGCTAAAAGACAAAGGGATTGACACTACTGTTGCTCGTATCCATCAAGTTGTTGAAATTAGCAACAACTTAGATAAAACGATGACTGATGAGCACAAACTTTCAATTACCTCTAAACCTCAGGCTGGTGCGCGTTGGGGTGAATACAGTGGCGCGATGTATGTGACTCTATTCCACATGTAGGAAGGAATGCGCTGAGGGGGGAAACGTCCATCCCTCAGCCATTATGTTGTATGAAAACACTTCGAATATTATTTCTCATCTTGATTTACATGCCAGCACAAGTGGTGGCTTTTGAGCTTTTCCCAATGGTGCAATTTCTTTCCGATTCAGGGAAAGAGACAACGGTATTTTTCAAGGTAACTAATACCTCTCTTGCACCTTTGCCTATTGAGGTGACTGGCGTTAAGCGATTAGTTGAATTCAACAACGAAGAGTCGCTTCTTGAAACCGATGACTTGATGATCTTTCCACCGCAAGTACTTATTCAGCCGGGGAAATCTCAGACCATTAAGGTGCAATACATTGGCGCACCCAAGGGCGTAGCAGAATCCTATCGTTTGATCGTGAGCCAATTGCCACTCAAAGCAGATGAAGTTGAGAAAGATGCCATACAAATGTTGTTCCGAATCGGAGCGCTTGTGTTTGTCTCTCCACAAGATGCGCAAGACCAATATTCTAGCGAAATCATTGTGTCGAAAGGTAAGAAGCCAAACCTTAAAATTAGCAACACAGGTTCAAGTGTTATTGAGCTAGATAAACACACTTATTCGGTTGATTGGCAAGGTCAGACTAAGCGTTGGGGGTGGGGGCAATTAGAACCGGTTCTACCGATGCAATATCTCGTACCAAACCAGAAAGTTCAGGTGAATGTCGAGTCACTTCTTGTGAACTAACGACACCCAGTTTTCATATCGTCGCTGACATACATGGAAGGTTACAATGTGGCGCGCATTCGTTGTATCGATCGCTGTCCTTATTTCTGGGGCTGTATGGGGAGGCTCTTATAGCCTCTCTTTGCCCCTTGTGTATGAACAAAATCAGCTTGGCGAACTTCCTGTTGAAATAAACGGCATGGCTCTTGAGCGAGTGTCAATCGATGTCCTTCAAGATTTGCTCGGAACGCGCGTGAGTCCGGAGTGGTGGTCGCAGTTTTTTGGTTCAGAACCGTCAACATTCGTTGATATATCAACGCTTGCTGAGCGAGGTATCGAGGTTACACTTAATACTGAATCCTTGTTTATTGACGTTCGACTCTCGGCACAAATTCTCAGCGAACAAGACATTACTTTGTCGTCTGGCTATCCCGATTTTATTCCCTCTGAAAGTGGCTCGATAAGCTGGTTAAACAGTTTTAGCTTTGCTTATAACAATTATTGGCAAGAGGATGTTGAGACTTGGGACACGTCGCTGGATTGGTTGTCACAAGGTAATATCGGTGGTGCCAGTGGTGTGAATTTTCTTTTAGCCAATTATCTTGAAGCGGATAACGAAACCACAAAGTTTTCCCGAGGTGAGTGGATTGCTTTCTATGATGATCCAAACTTACCGATGCGTGCTTCCACAGGGGACGTTATCAGCGGTGAATCCGGACATATTTATGGCATGTCCTTGGGCGGTTTTTCTATTGAGAGTCGATACGCTGACTTACAACCGGATCGTGAGACAAGTCCTGAGAGTAGCCAACAGCTTGTTTTGCTCGAATCCGCTGAAGTGGAAGTTTATGTCAACGGTGAACGAATTTCTGGTGGGCGATTGGAGCCGGGACGTTACAACCTCAAGAATCTGATTTTAGATAACGGTGCTAACGATATTACGGTTGTCGTCAACTATGTTTCTGGTAAGCAAGAAGTATTACGCTTTACTCAATTTTACAACGCTAAGCTGTTGAAAAAAGGTCTGATTGATTACTCGTTTTCCGTTGGACAGCCAATCATCTATGACAACCGTCAAGTCGAATACGAAGAGGAATGGGTAGCGACAGGTTACTTAGAATATGGTGTCACTGACTGGTTAACCGCAGGTGCAAACGGCTTATATGCTCAAGATGGTTCGATATTTGGGGCTCTGACTACTTTCAAAAGCGGTGTAGGGAATGTGACTGCCCGTTATTCGCTAAGCTCTGCAAGTTCGGGAGAAGACGGGTGGATAGCTTCCCTTGATTATGAAAACAGCATTTTTGGAAGTGGGGAAAGCCAATCTCCCAACCTACGTTTTGCGATTGAAAAATCGGATGATTTTCAAAACAAACCTTGGCAAGAATCCCAAGAAGGGAACTCATATACACAATATCTCGCAAATTACTTTTGGCAGATAAACAGTAAATTTGATCTGACATTAACAGGACGCATGACTCAACTCCCTCCTGATGATGAGTTACGTGGTTCGATCTTGCTAAATTGGAGACATGGTGGTTTTACGGTAGGGGTTGGTAGTGAATACGAAGAATCCGAGCGTTATAGCGAACCGGATACGCGTTTCTTGTTTACCTTTGAATACAATTGGTATTCAGATGAGCATGGAAATCGTATAGGTCTCTCTTACAACAGTGAGAGTGAACGAAGCCGAGCGTATTTTAGTAATGAAGGTTTGAACTACGTTGGTGATTATGGTGTAAGAATCGAAGCTGAGCGGGACGAATTTCGTGATACACAACGAGCTCAATTGAGTTACACCGCAAATCGTTTTAGAGCAGAGTCCGAAGTGAGTCGTGATGTAGTGAGAAAAGAAGATACCGAGCAATACCAAGCTTCATTGCGTCTAGCGACTGCAGTTGGCATGGTTGACGGTGATTGGGGGTGGGGACGTGCGACCAGTGGTCCTTTTGTTGTGGCAGAAATGCATCCGACGTTGGGTGAAGCGACTGCGAACCTAGATGTAGACTCCCAAGGAAGACCAACGGCAATGGCGACGAAGCACCTTAATGGTCTTGTCTCGATCTCCCAACCTTATGCTCGCTATGCGATGGATTATAACGTGATGGATTCTCCCATTGGTTATGACTGGGGAGATGGCAAACTTGAGCTAATGCCTGCGGCGGCAACCGGATATTTGTTGACGATAGGTTCCGATGCGTCATACACGGCGAGTGGTTATTTGAAGCGTTTTAGCGGTGAACCTATCGAGTACCGACAAGGGCGTGTGTTGGTTGATGATGAACAAATTGAGTTTTTTACCAACAAGCAAGGACGATTCTTCATTCAAGGTCTACGCCCTGGCATATATACACTTGAGCTTTATGGACTACAGACTAGCTCTGTCGTTATCTCGATTCCTGAGTCTGATACGAGCTTAATCGATTTAGGCGAAATCACCGTGATGCCGAACAATGACAAATAATTGAGAGCATTGTACCGGTAAAGGAAAAGGAAAATAGGATGAAAACAGTTAATTGCAGTGATGTCTTAACATTCGCAACCGTGCTATTTCTTACTGCTTTTGCTTCACCGTTGTTGGCGAATGATGGCAGCGAAGCAAAGTGTGAGGGGACGTTTAGGGTAAGCATCAATGATACACCTTATAAACCTCGTGTGACGCAGCCTGATACCTTGTGGTTTCAAGGTAAAATAGAGTTAGATAGCCAACTAGTTAACTGCATGAGCGGCATCGTCATCAAGCCTTCAAACGGTTGGCAGCAGGTTGTTTCTGGCCCTCAAGGTAAGATCAATTCGACAGTCCTTAACACGCAAAGAAAAAGCTTGAATCGAACGCCTCAAGGAGACTTTTTATTACCAAACCGTGGTAGCAAACAGGTCGATTTTTGGGTGCAAGTACCCGATGGAAGAACCATGCGACCGGGTGATTATCGAGCAGACTTTGAATTTTCTTTACTTGGCAAGCAAATCGAAGTTGGCGTGAGAAATGCAGGACTTGACTACACGATAAAGCCATTCGTACGAGCGCGCATAGAGGCAAAATCGAGTTCCAATGTGTCTGTCTCTGGGGCAAGTGTGACGGTAGATATGGGAAATTTAACCAAGCAAAACCGAAGGGATTTGGACATTGTCGTAGTGAGCAATGCTTCAGTAAAACTTGAGCTCGACTCGTTGAATCATGGGCACCTCGTCAATACGAAGAAACCGAGTCATAAAGTTCCTTACACCACACTTTTGCAAGGTCAGACTCTAGGGTTGGATAGTCCGGTGTTTTTAAATACTCATCGAGGGAACCAAACTCGCTTCAATATGGCTTTTGAGAATAAGGCGGTGCCAGGTGCTGCAGCTGGCCAGTATGAAGATGAGATGACCATTAGTTTGATTGCCTACTGATTAACGTAAGTTGAGACCAATAAAAAACGCCGCAATCAATGCGGCGTTTTTTGTTCTTGCTGAGGATTATTGGATGTCCAACAGTTCCACATCAAAGATCAGTACACTTGCTGGTGGGATAGGACCTGTACCGTTTTTACCGTAACCAAGTGTGCTTGGTACGAACAGGCGGATTTTCTCACCCACAACCATGTATTGCAGACCTTCTTGCCAGCCTTTAATCACTTGGTTTAGGCCGAATGTGATTGGTTCGCCGCGCTCTACAGAGCTATCGAAAACCGTGCCGTCGATCAGAGTGCCGTGGTAGTGCACCTTCACTTTGCTCGTCGCGGTTGGGTGAACATCACCAGTACCTTTCTCAAGCACTAGGTATTGCAGGCCACTTTCTGTGGTAATTACACCTTCTTTCTTGCTGTTCTCAAGCAGGAATTCCTGGCCTTTAGCAAAGTTTTCGTCAGCCACTTTGTGGTTGGTCCAAGTGCGGTAGATAAAGAATGCCGCTAGGACGAAAATAATAAGAGGAAACAGAAATTTAGACACAGTAGCTCCTTGTCTTATTTTGGTTGTTTTAGCAGATAGTTGATGGTGTCAGCCATAGCTTCAACGGTTTCGTGACCACCAGTGATAACTTGGTATTTACCGTTTACAATAAACGCTGGAACTGAGTTAATTTGACCACGAGTTGTGATCTCTTCTGCTTTGGTGATGTATTCAAACAGTTTTGCTTGTTGCGCGTCGTCTAGCTGGTATGGGCTTACTAGGTTGCGAGACTTAAATGCTTTCTCAACTGCCGCTTGGCGCTCGTCTGCTGTTGCATCTGCACCCATTTGAACTGCGGAAAACAGCTCTTCCATAAATGCTTTGTCTGGTGTGCCGTTAACTTGCATTGCTGCTGTGTAGAAGATGATCGCGCTGATCTGTGCACTCTCGTTAAAGGTAACGTGCATCTTCTCAACCTTTTGTTCTGTCAACGATTCGATCTGAGGAACGAACTGTTCCATCGTACGGCAGTGGCCGCAAGTTAGAGAGAAAACTTCAGTAACTGGCGCTAGGTTGTATTCAGCAAGAGAAACAGGCAGTTCTTCGTATTGCTTGCCTTGTTGTGGCTGACTATTGCCGTTATCACAAGCTGTAAGGGCAAATACTGCCGCAAAAAGTGCAGCGCCTTTAGAAATAGTTTTAAACATGGGTCAGGCTCTAAATAGTAAAATTGTTGCTAGTTTATCGGTTAACGGTATCGACGAAAACCATTAATACGGCTTGTTACACTAAAGTGAGACAATCGGAGAAAGTTTAGACAAAACATGGCTATGACGAGTCAATTAAAGGCTTCAATGCTTGAAAAATCGAAGCTTTCGACCGTTACAAAGCTCACTCTAGATAAGTGCAACATTGGTATCCAGCTCATCACCATTAGTGAGGTTAGACAAATGAGAAGTGAAGTCAGAACGTTGGCACGATAGGTGCTTGGTAAATGGGATGAAATGGTAAAAAGCACTAAAGTTTGGACGATTTGAGCCGACACAGTGGACAGGAATTCATTCTACGTTGGTAACGGTATGAAGCATTGGTTTTTAGTGGCATGCGGCTTTTTAGCTGGATGTGGCAGCATTAATTCAGATATGGTTCCGGGCGGTAATATGTTGGATACCGCTCCTCGAACTAACTCAGAACTTAGACACCCAGAGTGGGGTTATGCGAAGTATTACGCATCAACACCTCGCTATGTGGCTCAAGCACCGAGCACAATGGAAAAAAAGTCACAGGGCGTGACGTCACTGGAGATGTTTTTAAATAGGCATCAAATCGCCCACGAAACCATCAGTGGCGACCACCTTATGGTGCGTTTGAAAGAACAGGTACACTTCCAAACTGGGTCTGCGAGATTATCATCACAGTCAGAAGATTGGTTACGTAATCTAGGGCAATATCTTGCCGGACGTACGGATGTAGATGTAGTGATTGATGGCCATGCGGACAGCACAGGTGCAGCAACCTTCAATGATTCTCTTTCTGAGAAACGCGCTCGTGAAGTTGAAAAGCAATTGTTAGCCACAAGCTTGCCGCGCCAACGAGTATTTTCTCGTGGTTTTGGTGAGTATGTACCCCAGTGCAGCAATGCAACGGCCAGTGGTAAGGCGTGTAACCGCCGCGTGGAATTGATGTTGATAGTCGATCAGTAAATTCTCATTCCATTGAATTGAATTGAAATAATAGAAAAGAGGCACCGTATGGTGCCTCTTTTGCATCCGCCAATGTTCTTAGGGGGAACTAGGCAAATTCTTTTTCAATGTAAGCGACGATGTCTGAAGATTCGTAAAGCCACTGCGTTTCGCCATCTTTTTCAATGCGAAGACAAGGTACTTTCACGCGACCGCCACCTTGCTCAAGTGCTTCACGATGTACTGGGTCGTTTTTCGCATCACGTAATTCAATGTTTACGGATTGACGCCTCATGGCACGGCGAACTTTTACGCAGAAAGGACAAGCTTCAAATTGGTATAGCGCATAGTTTTTCGCTTTGTCATCAACGCTTTTTTGTGCCTCTGCTGAGCGTTTAACGCCACGAGGAGAGAATACAGCGTTGAGAAGTAAGATGATTTTTCCCAAAATCCAACGGATAAACTTCATAATGATCCCTTGATGTTCAGTGGATGAGTGTCCTTGAATGTCATGTAACGAGCTATAAATTACAGGCCATATGTAACAGCCAAAGCACGCCGTTGCATGAAAGGAGGTAGTCTATCAGGTGTTTGGTTTTGACAAAACCATGTTTTTTATGAGGAAAACAGGCGCTTTATCCAGCTAACTAGCCCGCTGGCTTTTGCTGGGTTTGCTTCTTTACCGAGGTAAAAACTCTGCATTAAGTCGGTACGGAAAGCGTCGAGATCCATACGCTTGATCACTAACTCGTGTTGCAGAATGTTTTGCGTTTGCTCAGCATGGTCGTGAGCAAGACTAAAATCCATGTTGAGATAGCCTTGAGTGTATAGCCATAAATGCGTCACCAGTACTAAGTCTTCGGCCGACTGATTGGTGAACTTTTCCGCGTGCTCATCACCTAGCGTGTCACTCAAGACTTGCTGCATGTGATGAGTCGATGAGGCGTGCTGCTCATAGAGTGCACTGGCTTCGATGTGAGATTTAGTTAAAAGCCCAAGCATATGCAGCGCAGGGGCTGTGTCAGGCTTGTTTTCACATACTCTAATGAACAATGGGGCTTGTTCTTTTGTCCAACGTCGCCTTGCAGCCTTATGCTCATTAACGAAGGGAATGTTTTTGAACCCCATTTCTTGGATCAGTTCATTAAGAGGCGTCATTACTTTGCAATTCCTTCACCGTCACTTCGACGTGTTGTTCGTTAATATCAACGAAAATAGAGGTGCCGGTAATCATAACAGATAGGCTAGTGCCACGGTCAAGGTGCTGTGAAATCAGATCGATAGCATCGTAATCTAGGCTTGCCACGTCGACAGGAAGCATGCCAAATTTGCCAGCCATCTTGTCCCACCAAACTGACGCTTTGGTGTTGTAGGTGTAGACTTTCACATTCTTAGCCAAACGGGTCGCTTTCTTGATGCGATCTGGCTCTGGCTCACCAATCTCAATCCAATGTGTGATGGATTGGTCGTCCTCAACACGCCACAAGTCTGGCTCTTCTGTTGTAGAGAGACCTTTAGTGAACTCGAGATCATCCTGTGCATTCAAGCAGAACGCGAAAATACGAGCCAGCATACGCTGTGGCTTTTCAGAGGGATGAAGGGCGATAGTCAGGTTTTTTGAATCGTAGTAATCGTTGTTCATATCGGAGATAGCGATACGAAACTTGTAAATTGTTGGTTTTAGAGCCATGGGAAGTATCAATAAATGAAGGGCAAAAAAATAGCCAGCTAAAAAGCTGGCTACCATATCAAAATCTTAAAAGGATTAAACTAGAGTGATTTTCTCAGCTTGTGGACCTTTTTGACCTTGAGTGATTTCGAATTCTACTTTCTGGCCTTCAACAAGAGTACGGAAGCCGTCACCTTGGATTGCAGAGAAGTGTGCGAAAACGTCAGGACCGTTTTCTTGTTGGATGAAGCCGAAGCCTTTAGTTTCGTTGAACCACTTAACTGTACCAGTAGCTTTGTTAGACATGTTTATTTCCTAAATATCTAATTTTATGTAAATCTTCGCCTAATCGGCGCTTATAGCGTGGAAAAATAAATTGCTATTGCGTACCACAGGACGGGGGAATTACGAGTAATCCAACGAAATGTGAAAACAAAGAACTTTCTTTCTAGCCGTGTTCGAGTCTAGGTTAATTACGGGTATAGTCAACATTTATTGCTCTATCAAAGGCAAATATTTGTATCTAGTCACTTTTTATACAGTGTTTTTTTGATGAAATTTCAAATAAATGACGTTGATGTGAAGTTTTTGAAGAATAAAATGAAAATAATTCTACAAATTTGACTATTTTATCTAATTATTGTCCAATCTGGTTCGACCATTACGGAGGATCTATGGGAAAGAAAAAACTCAATCCTCAGCCAAATGAATTGAATCAAGATACCGAGTTTGGCAGAGGGGAAATCAAAGACAACGCACTTAAAGCGGTCGTCACTAGTCAACTGTTTAGAACGCGAGTTGTGAAAGCCAAAAAAGGCAAAGGTAGCTTCAATCGGAAAGCGAAGCATAGAGGCAAAGAGCCCTATTCAAAGTTCTCACTAAAATGGATTTTGAATAGGGCTTTTTTCTTGTCTGAAGGTAATGGCGAAGCGGTGTTCTAGCGTTCTATTTTTGGCGAGTAAATCGAGTAGGCTGTAATTTGCCCTGCGACGATGGCTGAGAACATGAACAGCGCTGAGAGACCAATACTCGGAATCGGAAGGATCGATTGTTCAAATACCGACTGACTCGCACTGACCAAGACGCGACTGCCCGGAACCAAAATGATGATGCCTTGAACAATATAGATAGAACCCGTCAGCTCCATCTTTTTCGCAATCCAAGTGCCGTAAAGTGTAATCAGAACGGTCGTTACCCAAGTTCCAACCACCCAGCCACTTTCGAAGCCGAGATAAAATGGCCCCCACATCCCCAGCATCGCGACAGGCAACCCAAGCAGTATATCGATAGGGCGGGCGTTAAAAATCACACCAAGGCACGCTGAAATTAAGAACAAACCGCTAATGTGCATCCAAATCGGAATCTCATTGGTGTAAGCAATAGACAGAGCTTGTCCCCAAATCCCTTCGCCAATGTTCAGCCCCATCGTGATACCAACAAACAGTTTGATTAATGTCAGTGCGCATTGCCCCAATAAGCTAGTGCCCGAAACCAAATCATTAAACGCCAAACATTCGAGTGAGTTAGCAATGGAGAGGCCGGGTACGAATAAGACAATCGTCGCGATACATAGCGCCCAAACAGGGATCGGAAGTCCAGTGCTAGATAGATAAGCGACAATAATGCCGGTGAACAAAGCTGCGATAAACTCAACCGCAATTGCGCGTCTCGCTCTGCAAACTTGCTGACATCCCCAGACCATAAAACCGAGAATAAAAGCAAAGCCGACCGCCTCTAAGGTGCTGCCAACCAACATCAAGTACGCGGGTGGAATGCCCATGTTTGCCAATGCGATAACCCATGAAGGATAACCAGCAGGTTCTGGAACGGGTTCGCTACTCGGTTGGTTGATACGGATGATGGTATTGGCGAGCAAGCTGAGATTAATTGATGCCGGTTTAAGGCGCTTGAGCACGACAGCGTTGTTGTCATCAGGAAACTGATAGTTGATTGCGGTAGGTGTAGCTTGAATCATCACATCCACGCCATGTTTTTGCGCGTAGTGTTGAGTGTATTTCTCTACTTTGTAAGGCGCACAGCCACTACGATGCAGCGTATCGCCAATTTCGACGATTTTGTTAATTCTATATTGAGAAGGCATGGCGAAAGCGAAAATTTCGGGTCACAAAAAAATTGCGCGTAAGTTAACAAAGTGATTCTTATCGAGCGAATAATCATTACTTTTTTTATGTGATTTTGTGGGTTGTGTCAGGTGTTCTTACGCGCAATGATAAAACTGAAGAAAGCGGAATGTATTTATCGCACTTTTATCCATATAAATTTGATAATAATTCGCGATAGATTAATAAAATATTATGGTAATAAAGTACCGTTTTACAGCATAAAGGTACTAATTTAGATTCATATCAATAAGAGTCACTTCCCATCATTAAAAGCTCTGCTATACCTTTAGTTCTAATTAAGTCTTAGATAATACTTTCGGATAGGTTGGCGAGAAGTAGGTATGGCTCTCATACGTTATAGTACTTATGGTTGGAAAAGCGCAACATTTGGCATCGTTCTGATGATCGTGAGTGCGCTTTACAGCGCCGCATCCCAGAGTCATGAGACCAAACAAGGCGCCTTGATTGTTGCCAACTCTAAAGCTTGGAAACCATTCTCTTATCTTACCCCAGACGGCGAACCCCAAGGCATTTTGATTGATTTTTGGCGTGAGTACTCTGTTCGCAATGATGTGCACGTTAAATTCCTTTTGCTTGATTGGGAAGAGTCTTTACTCGCTGTAAAGGACGGGCGTGCAGACGTTCATGCGGGGTTAATATATTCTGCAGAGCGGAGCCAGTATCTGAACTTTGGCACAGTGATTATGCCTATCGATACTCAGCTTTATGTAAACAGTGACCTGTTAGGAATTGACGTGGAATCGGTGCTGAAAGGTGAATCGGCAATGGAAGTTGGTTTGGTGAAAGGAGGATACGAAGAGACTTTCGTTCGTAAACACTACCCGAACGCGGCAATACGGTTGTTTTCGAATAATGATGCGTTGCTAAAAGCAGTTACGAATAAGCAAATTTTTCTGTTTGTCGCTGATACTCAGGTATCCAATTTCTACATGGCAACAACACGTGACTCGGTGACTTTTTTACCTGTATTGCATCTTTACAGCAAAGATTTAAGAATCGCGACGGGTGACGGCAGTGCAAAGTCGATTGAAGAGGTATCGAGGAATTTTGAGATAGTCATGGAGGCAAATAAGGACCGGATCCTCAGTCGTTGGATTCATGTTAAAACTGTCTATCCAGCGTATCTTGCGCCCTTGGCCGTATTTGCTTTGGTTATTGCAGCCATGTTCCATATCTTTTCACTCAAAAGAACGGTGGCGTTGCGAACTCGACAGCTAACCTTGGCCAATCAGCAGTTGTTTGAGTTGACCCTGACAGATCCGCTTACCAAGCTTTATAACCGACGTCATTTGATTGAACGGTTGGCGACATTAAGCACAGTAAAAAGAGACCTGACCGTGATGGTGTTTGATATTGATGACTTCAAATCCATCAATGATCAATTTGGACATTTGGTTGGGGATCAAGCCATTATCGCCGTTGCGAATACGGCGAGAACCGTGATCGATGAAAGAATGACGTTGGCACGCATTGGTGGCGAAGAGTTCGCTTTGGTGACAGCTTCGCTTTCTGCTGAAGAGGCTGAAGTGCTCGCGCGTACAATTTGCACCCAAGTAAATTGCGCACCAGTGACCTTAGATGGACAAACGATTAGCGTTAGTATCAGTTTAGGATGCGCGTATTATCCAAAATTTGATGAACAACCAAGCCTGCAAGATGCAGATCAACTCATGTACCATGGCAAGGCAAATGGGAAGAATCGCGCTGTATTCCAAATCATCAACAGAAACAAAGTGGAACCACTACTTCGTAAAGTTCAGTAAAACTTTGAGCGTGCTCTCGCTGACCTTCATCCTCTCCTTGCTATACTGATTTGAACTCCCTGTTTTTATTGTTATTTCTGACGTGAATAGTGTTGGATTTCAGTGTCGAGGACAGTTATGCGTACTGCTTTGTTATCTCTCATGTGTTTGTTCACTTCACTTACAGCTGTGGCTGAAAGTGCTTTTGATATCGTGCAAAAGTCAGATCAAGCAATGCGCGGTGATTCCAGTTATACCGAATCTACAATGGAGATCATTCGTCCTGATTGGACTCGTTCGATGACCATGAAGAGTTGGACAAAAGGGACGGATTTGTCTTTGGTGTTGGTTACGGCGCCAGCCAAAGATAAGGGCAGCGCTTCTCTAAAACGACAGAGAGAAATGTGGAATTGGGTGCCGAGTATTGAACGCGTCATCAAAATTGCGCCATCTATGTTGAGCCAATCGTGGATGGGCTCTGACTTCACCAATGATGACTTAATCAACCAGTCTTCTATCGTGGTCGATTATCAACATGAATTGAAAGGCGAGGATACGTTTGATGGCGACAAGGTTTGGGTGATAGACGCCGTTGCAAAGTCCGATGCTCCTGTGGTTTGGAGCAAAGTAACGTTGTGGATTTCCAAATCGACCTACCTACAGCGCAAAGTAGAATTCTACGATGAGTTTGATGAGCGAGTGAACGTGATGACGACTTATGACGTGAAAGAGCTCGGCGGGAGAAAATTAGCGACCAGAATGGAAATGCAGCCGCTTGATAAGCCAGACAACAAAACCGTACTCATCACCCACCAAGCACAGTTTGACTTCGATATCGATGACAGTTTTTTCTCTCAGCAACAGATGAAATCGCTGCGCGACTAAGTTTGGATAAATGAACGGCTAAAAGAAGAAACGGATAATCAAACATCAACGAAAGGAAGCGAATCAATGCTTGTGAAACTGGCTTGGCGAAACCTCTGGCGACAAAAGCGCAGGACATTACTGACGGCGTCTGCGTTGGCATTGGTGCTGTTTCTTTCGCTTATTACGCGAGCGTTTCAAGAAGGCAGTTATACGTCCAATATCAAAAATGCCGCCAAGTTTTATACGGGTCTGATTCAACTGCAAAACCCCGAGTTTGGCGACTCTTCCAGTATTGATGATGTCTTGCCGCAAACCAACACCTTCATTTTGGCGGCGAAAAACAATCCCAATATTGACGTGGTATTACCTCGGATAGAATCTTTTGCTTTAGCCGCAAAAGACGAACGCTCAAAAGGCGTGATGGTACTAGGCGTTGAGCCTGAAGCTGAAGATCAGTACTCCAATATCAGCGACAAATTGATTGAGGGAAGCTACATCCAATCAGGGCAAAAAGCAGTGCTAGTTGGTGGTGGTTTAGCGAATTATTTGCAACTCACGGTTGGCGATGAATTGGTGCTATATGGTGCCGGTTATCGAGGACAGACCGCGGCAGGTTTGTATCAAATCTCGGGCATTCTTCATTTTCCTTTGCAGCAGCTTGATTCTCAGTTGGTGTACATGCCGCTCGATACTGCGCAAAACCTGTATTCATTGGATGGCCAAGTTACCGCATGGGTTTTGAATACTGAGAGTCTAAGAGACTTACCTGATACCGTTGAACAGCTTAAAGCCGAGTATGGCAAAAATGTCGCCGTGAAAGATTGGAAAGAACTTTCGCCAGAAATGGCACAGCAAATCGCCTTAGATAAAGCGGGCGGTATTTTCTTGATTTACATTCTCTACGGCATTGTTGGTTTTGGCTTGTTCGCGACAATCTTAATGACGACATTGGAACGCCAACGTGAGTTTGCTGTTATGTTAGCAACCGGAATGCTGCGCTCCAAGCTCGTCCTTCTGCTCACGATAGAGTCTCTGTTTATGTCCGTCATTGGCATTCTCATTGGGCTTCTCGTGAGTGTTCCTGTGTTGGGGTATTTCTATGTTAATCCAATCGAAATTACTGGCGATGCTGCCAAGTTGATGCGCGAAAGTGGTTTTGAACCCATTGTACCCGTTTCGCTAGACCCACACTTACTGCTCAATCAAATCGCCGTCGTGCTGTTCATTCTCTTGTTGTGTTTACTTTACCCAATGATTCGTATGCTTCGAATGCCTATTGCGGCAGGGTTAAAAGGAGGTGCTCATGCTGGTTAAGTTGGCTTGGCGTAACTTGTGGCGCAACAAGTTGAGAACCTCAATCATGCTCGGAGCTATGGTATTTGGCTTGATGGGCGTGGTTGCCATGATGGGGTTTATGAATGGATTGGTCGATAGCATGATTAAGAACGCCATCTCTTGGCAAACCAGTCATTTTCAGATCCAGCAAAAGTCCTACTTGGTCAACCCTGAGCTAAAAGATGTGGTTCCCGATGCGAATAAGATAGGCAAAGTGTTATCGGCTAATCGAGAAGTGAAAGCGATCTCTGAGCGATTTCTAGCAGATGGCATGATAGCGTCGGCGCGCAGCACACGTGGTATTCGCATCAACGGCATTAATATCGAGCAAGAGCAAAACATCACGCCACTCTCGAAACATATTGTCGACGGGGAATGGTTGAGTGAAGAAGGCAGAAATCCGATTTTGGTATCGAGCAAGATAGCCGAACGATTAAAGCTACGAGTCGGGTCCAAAGTTGTACTTACTCTGTCTGATATCAATGGGGAAGTCGCAGGCGCAGCATTTCGTGTTCGAGGTATATTCAAAACACCATCGACAGGGTTTGATGACGGTAATGTCTACGTCCGCAAAGCAGATCTTGAAAAGGTTGCGGGGCTGAGTGGCACACACGAAATCGCGATACTCCTTACTTCTAATAACGATACTGAGCTCAAGCAGCTACTGGCGTTCACTCACTCTATTTTGCCGCCGGAAAGTAAAGACTTGCTCAGTGTGAGACCTTGGCAGGAGATCCAACCTTTGCTCTCCACCATGATGAGCACGATGGATGTTTCCAACCAAGTGATGCTCGTGGTGTTTGTGCTGGCGATGACCCTTGGCATCATCAATATCATGCTGATGTCGGTGTTTGAACGCACACGAGAGTTCGGGGTGTTAATGGCTGTCGGCATGCAAAAACACAAGATACGCTTGTTGATTGTTTTTGAAACCTTGTTCCTCGGATTAAGCGGTTGTGCACTTGGGGTGCTCGGGAGTGCAATTATGCTCAAGGTGCTGAGTATTACCGGATTGTCGCTGGCTGGCATGGCAGAAGGGCTAGGGGCTTATGGCGTGGATACCTTGCTTTATCCACGGGTATCGATAGCGGAATATCAAATGATCATTGTCGCGATTTTTGTTGCCAGCTTTATCGCAGCCCTGTATCCCGCACGACAAATTTTGAAGCATCGACCTGTGGATG
Source organism: Vibrio sp. M260121 (assembly GCF_036533715.1). Taxonomy (NCBI): domain Bacteria; kingdom Pseudomonadati; phylum Pseudomonadota; class Gammaproteobacteria; order Vibrionales; family Vibrionaceae; genus Vibrio; species Vibrio sp. M260121. The sequence continues at coordinate 57,054 of NZ_JATABF010000022.1, forward strand.
CCATGGCGGAGAAAAGCTAATGACCATCAAACTACAAAACCTAACTAAGATTTACAACGCCGATGGTGATTACCCTGTGCACGCAGTGCAGTCGGTCGATCTGGAGATCAAGCAAGGTGAGTTCGTTGCGATCATGGGACCATCTGGTTCGGGAAAAACGACGTTGCTGAACATGATTGGCGGTATTGATGCCCCAAGCTCTGGCAAGGTGGAAATCGATGGTTGCATGATTTCATCGATGTCAGAAAAAGAACTGATTGCCTATCGTCGCGATAATATAGGCTTCATCTTCCAAGACTACAGTTTGTTACCTGTATTAACCGCGCTTGAGAATGTGGAATTCGTCATGCAGCTGCAAGGTAAAACCGAGCGAGAGTGCCGTGAACGTGCGACGTCCTTGCTTGAACAAGTGGGGTTAGCGGAACAAATGAACAAGGTGCCAGGTAAGATGTCCGGCGGGCAGCAGCAGCGTGTTGCGGTTGCTCGTGCTTTAGCGCCAAAGCCTCGTTTTGTCATGGCGGACGAACCTACTGCCAACTTAGACGCTAAAAGCACCGCGGAGCTGCTCGACATTATGGAGCAACTTAGCGAACAAGAGGGAACGACGTTTATCTTCTCGACCCATGACCCGCGGGTGATAAAACGTGCTCACCGAATTATCGTATTTGAAGATGGTCGTTTAGCGCGTGATTTCAGTAATATTGATAATCGCGCAGAGAGGTCGCATGCATAGAGCTGTTTCCCATTTGTCTGCGACTTGCACCAAAGCTCTCCAATTCAATACTTGCTTGCCCAGAACAAAAGTAAATGTAATGTTTATTAAGGCGTTAAGCCTTTCATTGCTTAGTTTTCAGGCTGGTTCTGCCTTGTCTGCGGTTCCCGGATTAGAGCCTCAAAAATCATGGGATTTGGATGGTTACATCAAATACATGGCAACCTACAGTATTCCTGATGGCACTGATAATACGTTCGATAACCTGATACACAATCGACTTAACTTTGAATACCGTTTTTCCTCTAGCTGGCATGTGAATGTTGGGCTACGAAATCGAGCACTTTGGGGCGATTCTACCGACTTTCCTGGCTATGCCGATTTGGTTGCGTTGGATTCTGGTTACATGGATTTAAGCAAAAACTGGCATGAAGATGATGTGGTCATTAACAGTCAGCTGGATCGCTTGTATCTCACTTGGCAGCAAGATGACTGGGGAGCGCAACTGGGGCGCCTTCGTATCAATTGGTCGATGAATACGATATGGAACCCAAACGATATCTACAATGCGTATTCGATTTACGATTTTGACTATGAAGAGCGGCCAGGCACGGATGCGGTCATGCTGAGCAGAAAATTAGGTTTTGCCGATGGGGTAGATTTGGTGTTTTCACCAGCTCGTCAGTCAGGACAAGACAGTGCCTCACTGCGTTATTTCGCCAATCAATCGGGATGGGATTATCAGTTTATTGCAGGACGAGCTCGGATGGATTACATACTCGGCGCTGGTTTTGCAACGGATGTGTTTGATGCGGGTTTTCGTGGAGAGCTCACGTGGTTTGATCCCATTGATCCAGAATTTGAGGGTGAACCGACCAAAAAGACCACGGTTGCCAGTATTGAATCAGATTACAGCTTTGGCGGTAAACGCAGCTGGATGGGACGTGCTGCGTGGTTATTTATCTCTGAACCGCAAGATGCATCAAGCGCATTAGCGTATTTGAACCTTCCTCTCGATGCAAAAACGTTGAGCTTTACACGAAATACATGGTATGCCGATGTGAGCTTTGACTTAACGCCTTTAAATCGCGTCACGCTCTCAACCAGTTACTACGATGATCATTCCTATTTCCTTGGGATATCGAGTAACTACTCCCTTGCTAATGACTGGCAATTGCTCACAGTAATCCAAAGTTTTAATGGTAGCAGTGGCAGCTTGTTTGGCGAAGCACCTGCGACTTTGTTGTTTGCGAACGTAAAGTACAGCTTTTGATGCTGACTGTTCCTTTATCAGTAAAATAAATCGCCAATAGGTTCCCCAATTTTTACGATAAGCACCCGCATACATTCTTTTTTGTTTAACTTGTGATACATACATTTAACATTCTTGTTAATCTCGTTATATTTAAGGCTCATCGTTGTCAGGAGTTTATGGATGAACCTTACGATATCAGGGAAGTTGCAGCTCAGTTTTGTGCTGCTAGCCGTACTTTTTATGGCATCAGCGATATTCACGTATCGCAACGTCACCACCGTAGAGCAATACGCCTCTTCGTTACTTAAATCCGATTTACCGACCGTCGACACCAGTCGTGGTATCCAACAGTCCGTTCAAGCGTCGCTGTCTTCTATTCGAGCCTACATGTTGCTAGGTGGGGATGAAGAGGCGAGCGCACGTCTGAGTGAGGACGTACGCAATATCATGGCGTCAACAGACGAGTCGCTTCCGACGCTGCAGGCTTTGATCTCTGAACAGGATTTTCAAGCGATTCAAAGTCAGTGGGACGCGGTAAAAGTCTCTTTAAACAAGTTGATTGAACTCAGCCACAGTGACGAGAACTTGCCCGCGCACAACCTCTTTATTAACGAAGCGGCACCCATTGCAGAAGTGGCACTTGATCAGCTTCAAAGCTTAATCAATGAAGAGTCAGGAAACCCATTTGGTGGAGACAGAAAACGTCTGTTTAAAGTCTATGCCGACAGTTATACCTCCCTCGCCAATGCACTGTCTGCTTTGCGAGATTTCCTGTTGTACGGCCAGCAAGATCATCTGGACAAATACCACGACTTGATTAAGTACCACAATCAGTCTGTCGCGGAAATCGACAGTAAACTCGACAGACTAACTGATAACGACCAATCATTGTGGTCACTGTTTAAGGAAATGCAGCAACTGTACTTTCCTTTAGCAGAGCAGGTAATTGCATTGCGTCAGTCACCAGAGTGGAACGAATCAAACTTGCTGATGGCAAACGAACTGTTGCCAGCAGCGGATGCCCTAGACCAAAGTTTAGAAACGATCGTATTGGCTCAGCAAAGTCGTGCTGATCAAAGCGGGCAGGGCATTAATCAGTCAATCAAGAACGTACTCACCACCATGTTGATTGCAGCGGCATTGGTTTTGTTTGCCGCAGTAGCGATTTCAAAATACATGGGCAACACCATTGGTCGCCGAGTGAAAAACTTATCGGAGCGTGCAAAGACGATCGCTTCAGGAGACGTTTCTCAGCCTCCACTCACCGTTGTTGGGAAAGATGAATTGGCAGACCTTACCGATTCGATTAACCGCATGAACCAATCGTTAGCGAGCATCGTGGCAGGGGTGAGTGAAAAAGCGCACCAAGTGGATACCAGCATGGGGGCTTTATTGGAATCGGCGCAAGTCACTTCATCGAATGTTGAACAGCAACAGACCAGCATTGTTGAAATGGGAAGCCAATTGGATGAAATCGCTTTAGCCGCGCGTAACACCCTAGATCAAGCCAATCAATCGGTGCAGAAGCTTTCTGATTCAAAAGGCGAGATTGAACAAGGTCGCGATGCACTAGAGCAAAACAAAGTCACCATGGAAAGCTTACATGGCAGCATTGAAACCGCGAGCACGCAAGTGACGCAGTTAAGCAAAGAGAGCGAAGCCATTGGCCGAGTTACGGAAGTGATTGAAGGCTTGGCAGAGCAAACTAACTTACTGGCATTGAATGCCGCGATAGAAGCAGCGCGTGCGGGTGATCAAGGGCGAGGCTTTGCGGTTGTGGCGGACGAAGTGCGCATGTTAGCGACGCGCACCACTCAATCGACGACAGAAATCAACGGCATCATTAATGCGATTCAACGCTCGACCAATTCGGTGGTTGAGGAGATTGAACACAGTCAATCACTGGCGGAGCAGGGCGCTGAGCACATTGAAAAAGCGGTCACTCGTTTGCTCGCTACTACTGAGCAAATCGGTTCTTTGAATGAGCAAATGGCAGAACTTGCGGCAGCGGCAGAGCAGCAATCGCATGCGACCAATTCGATCACTGGATTGATGTCCGGTATTACTCAATCAGTGGACGAAGTTTCGAATAACAGCCAACGTGCATCAGAGACGTCATTGCAAGTAAAAGAACAAGTTACTGAGCTGAATCAACAGATGGCAACTTTCAAGACCGCATAAACTTTATCTAGAAAAGCAAAAGCCCAGTACCTTGCAATAAGATACTGGGCTTTTTGTTGGATGATACGCCGATATTCGTCTACTTGCTCATTGGATTTGGCTATTTAAATCATAGCTAAAACCAAATTTTCTTCACCGAGCCGGAGTCGCAATATGACTCCATCGGCAGCAAATACTGCAAAAGAATTTTTAAACTTTATACCAATCCTGGTAAGAGAATCGTTCGTTACTACGATTGGTATCATCCTTCTAGGAGCAAGATTATGAACAAACAAGTAAGCCTAATTGGTCTAGACAGCGAACAATCAGCACAACTAGCTCAACAGTTAAATCAACTGCTAGCGCATTACCAAGTGTTGTACATGAACTCTCGCGGTTACCACTGGAACATTAAAGGTGCGCAATTCTTCGAACTGCACGTAAAATTTGAAGAGATTTACACTGATCTACAAACAAAAATCGATGAGCTTGCAGAGCGTATTCTAACTTTGGGTCACACGCCAGCGCACGCATTTAGCAACTACTTGGAAGCAAGTGAAATTAAAGAACATCAAAACGCGACTTCTGGTGAGGAGTGTGTACAAGGTCTGGTTCAAGGCTTTAGCGTTCTACTTCTAAAACAGCGTGAGATTCTACAAAACGCGGGTGAAGCAGATGACGAAGGTACAGCGGCATTGATGGGTGACTACATCCGTGAGCAAGAAAAATTAATGTGGATGCTTAACGCTTACCTACAAGGCTAAGCAGCGCATCACCCAAGCAATCTTTGGGAACGCATGAAACAATCGGGAATAAGTCATAAGGGGCACGTTGGTGCCCTTTTTTTGTTTGCGTATTTTATATGTGTGCTTTATTTGCGTGGTAAGGACTCGAAACGGCTCAATAAATCACTGAGTTCATTAAGCGCCAACGAGGCTGAATCATTGAAGGTTTCTTGATTACCGTGATGAACAAGGCAAGAGGGCATCTGCGCGTTATACGCTGCCTGCAAGTCGTAAAGGTAATCGCCGACATAAAGCACTTCATTAGGCATCAAACGCCACTCTTTCGCCAACACCTGCAAAGACAATGGGTCTGGCTTGGGCGGGAAGCATTCACGAGTGATGACTCGCTCCACTGAGATTTGGTTGTGTTCTAGTTTGCGCTGCGTGGCGATTTGGCAGTTGCGCGTCACGATAGCGGTTTTGATTTCATTTTGATGCAAGTGGGCGAGCAATTCATGGCAGCCAATCATTGGAGCAGACTGCTCAGCATCAGAAATCTCGTAATCAAATATCACGTTATGAGCGTGCTCTCGATGATGAGGATGCTCAAGTGCGTCGACAAAATCCAATAGATCTTCGCTTTGCGGACAACCTAGCTGTTGTCGCAATTCGCCGAAGTTCATATCAGAACTCACCAAGGTGTTGTCTAAATCAAACACCACGGCTTTAATTTTATCGAGCTGTAAAGGGAATGGAATCATAATGACCTCGTACAACTTAACCGAACTATCGTTTTAAAAAACAAGAGGTTATTGTTAAGTTTAGATTCTTCTGCTTAGATTGTACGAAAATAAATCAACCATGTATCACAAAACAAGGACGCGCATGATCATTCCTAAACCATTACAAAAAGGCGACACCATCGGCTTTTTCTCGCCATCCTCCCCAGCCACGGTATTTGCGCCAGCGCGTTTTGAGCGTGCCAAAGCGTACGTGGAATCTCATGGTTACCAGCTAAAAGCAGGCAGCTTAACGGGCAAAACTGACCAATATCGCTCGGGTTCGATTCAAGAGCGAGTAGAAGAATTGAATGCGCTGATTCGTGATCCTGAAGTGCGCTGTATTATGTCGACCATTGGCGGTTACAACAGTAACTCATTGCTACCTTACATTGATTACGAGGCGCTGAAGCAAGATCCCAAGATCATTGTTGGTTATTCGGATGTGACGGCTCTGCTCATGGGCATTTATGCACAAACCGGCATCGTTACTTTCTATGGTCCTGCTTTGGTGGCCTCTCTGGGTGAATTCCCGCCATTGGTGGACGAGACCTTCGCTTCGTTCGAATCGATAGTGAATACATTAGTCGGCTTGGATCATCAATACACAATGCCACTAGGGTGGACAGATGAATGGATAGAGTGGGGCGAACAAGACCGCGCAAAGCAAACCTTGCAAAACCAGTGGCACTTCAAAGGTGAAGGAAAGATCACCGGACGTTTGATTGGTGGCAACCTCAATACTATGACGGGTATTTGGGCAAGTAAGTTTATGCCGAGTATCGAACAAGGCGATATTTTGCTAGTGGAAGATTGTTTGCAGGGCATTGAAACGGTCGAACGTTCTTTTGCGCTGCTCAAACTATCCGGTGTGTTTGAAAAAGTCAGTGCAGTTGTTCTTGGCAAGCATGAAAAGTTTAACGATAAAGGCACAGGTCGTGCACCTATAGACGTGTTATTAGAAGTACTTAACGGTCAACCACTGCCAATTTTGTATGACTTTGATAGCTGTCATACCCACCCAATGCTTACCGTTCCATTGGGCTCGACCATGACGCTCGACTTTGACAATGAAACGGTGGCAGTGAGTTTAAAGAGCTAGCTTTTTTGACTCGTTCGTCAGAGAAAACTATTTCTCCTCAAGACGAAAGATTTTGCCGCTGTCGGTAGAAAAATAGATATAGCCATCGGGGCTGATGGTTATATCTCTTACTCGCTCACCAAGATTCTCCATCAATCTTTTTGATTCGGTAAGCTTGCCATTCTCAATAGAAACCACGTTGATGTGCGCCAGTTTCAATGCACCGGCGAGGATTTTTCCGTCCAACTCTGGGTATTTATCGCCACGGTACAAAATCATATTGCTAGGTGCGATAGAAGGGATGTATACCAACTTTGGATCTTCCATTCCCGGTAACGACTTAGCTTCCCCGACGTCCAACGGACCCCAATATTCTTTACCATGAGAGACTTTAGCCCAGCCGTAGTTCGCTCCTTTCTTGATTAGGTTAATTTCATCGCCGCCGCGTGGTCCATGCTCAATCGACCACAGCTGTTTTGTTGCTTCGTCGTAAAACATACCTTGTGGGTTGCGGTGCCCGTAACTCCATATCTCAGGGCGAGCTTCGGAAGGTTTGAATGGGTTGTCTTGCGGAACCGAACCATCAAGGTTAAGCCGCAGAATACTGCCAGCATGGGTTTGAGTGTCTTGCCCATTATCACGTTCACCACGGTCACCGATTGAGAAGTAAACTTTGTCGTCTACAAATGAAATTCGACTGCCGTAGTGACGCCCTGTGTCGGTGATGGCATCAGCAACAAAGAGATCTTTCCAACCCAAAAGCTGATTGTTTTGCAATTGCGCCGTCGCTAACGCCACCGTATTGCCTTTGCTCGTGCGCTTGCTGTAGGTAAAGAAGAGTTGCGGGTTTTGCTTATCGGCATTCGGTGCGAGCGCAACATCCAATAAGCCGGCTTGTCCACTGGTGTTCACATCGGGAACGTTAAACAGCTTTTGAGGTTTGCCTGTGGTGATATCCAGCAACGAAACCGTACCGTTCTTTTCATTGACGATAACGCGTTGGCTATCTAAGAACTCGATCCCCCAAGGGATCTGAAATCCATTCGCCACTTCGTTAGCGCGGTATTCGGCAGTGCTGGCAGAAAAGGATAAACAAGCGAGTAGGGCAGCAGCAATCGTTCTCATGGTTCCTTCCAATATGAATCGTATTATTGCTTAAAAGCTAACACTAAAAGAGAACGTTTGTCAGAGCATGAGTAGTATCAGAATGTAAAAAATCCCCGATACGAGATCGGGGATTGAATTAAGGCAATAGAGAATTGTTTAGTTAGCGAGATTACATCGCTTCTTCGAAGATCTTAGAGATTTCTTCGTGAGTTGCTTGTTTAGGGTTAGTGAAACCACAAGCGTCTTTCAGTGCGTTGTCTGCTAGTGTTGGGATGTCTTCTAGCTTCGCACCAAGCTCCTTGATACCTGCAGGGATGCCCACATCTTTCGCTAGAGTTACGATAGCGTCGATAGCTGCTGCCGCACCTTGTTCTGCTGACATACCTTCTACATCTACGCCCATTGCTTTCGCTACATCACGTAGGCGCTCTGGACATACTTGCGCGTTGTAACGCTGTACGTGAGGCAGAAGAATCGCGTTACAAACACCGTGTGGAAGGTCGTAGAAACCACCTAGTTGGTGTGCCATTGCGTGCACGTAACCTAGAGACGCGTTGTTGAACGCCATACCCGCCATGAACTGTGCGTATGCCATTTGCTCACGAGCTTCTAGATCTTCACCATTTTTCACTGCTGTGCGTAGGTATGCTTGGATAAGTTCAATCGCTTTGATTGCTACCGCATCAGTGATTGGTGTTGCCGCGATAGATACGTAAGCTTCAATCGCGTGAGTTAGGGCATCCATACCTGTTGCCGCAGTTAGCGAAGCAGGTTTAGCTAGCATTAGCTCTGGATCGTTTACTGAGATAAGCGGTGTTGTGTGCTTATCAACGATAGCCATCTTGATGTGACGCTCTTCGTCAGTGATGATGCAAAAACGCGTCATTTCAGATGCAGTACCTGCAGTCGTGTTGATTGCGATAAGTGGCATCATTGGTTTTGCAGATTGGTCTACGCCTTCGTAATCTGCGATTTTGCCGCCGTTAGAAGCAACAAGCGCGATACCTTTCGCACAGTCGTGTGGTGAACCACCGCCTAGAGAGATAACAAAGTCACATTCGTTATCAGTAAGAAGTGCTAAGCCGTCGTTAACGTTGCTGATAGTAGGGTTTGGTTGAGTGCCATCGAACACAACAGTTGCTACGTCGCGTTCTGTTAGTAGATCTTGAACCTGCTTTACTACACCGATTTGGTTAAGAATCTTATCCGTAACAATCAAACCTTTTTTAAAGCCTTGAGATTGGATGCTGTCTGCTGCGTCTTTCAGACAACCAGCGCCCATTAGGTTTACGGTAGGGATAAAAAATGCACTTGTCATATTGGATTGCTCCGTCGTTATTTTTAATAATCTTTCTTAATCTGTCATTTACTCTTGCATACCCCGTTCTTGATTTAGATTGATCTAGGACAACTTTAACCCCTTAGGGGTATCTTTAAGGATGAAAATGTGATGCTAGTCTTGTTGCACAGTGAGTTAGTGCAACATTAAATCAACACATGGTAAATGATCCATTTATTACGCAAACGATTGGTAAAAATAACAAGTTTCGTACGGTTTATCTCTCAATTAGACTAAAGTATAAAAAATCCCCATTAATATGTAGTCTATCAATGGGGATTGGAATGGTGTGTTTTAAGCAAACGTTTTCTATTTAGGAGATTTTAACTAACTTATCTACTAGTTTTTCAATGCCTGACGCGGCTTGGGAGATATTCTCCGCTAACATATAAGCTGGTGTTGAAAGCACGTTGTGTTTTTCATCGAAATGGATTTCATCCACCTGACAATTGACGTGCTCCCCCCCCATATGACCGAATGCTGCTGCAGTGGCTTCATCGTTACCAATTGTGCCTTTTACACCTTGATCGTAAATCATAGGGATAATAGTTGGTGCGATGCATAAATAACCTGCAGGCTTACCCGCCTGAGCGAATGCACGACACGCTTGGGCAACGTGAGTATTAATCGAACACTCCGCACCCGAAACAGCGAAGTCGGTTAAGTTTTTCGCGGCACCAAACCCACCTGGAAGCAGTAGGGCATCGTATTCATCAACGTTAAGTTTGGCGACATCGTCAATATTCCCGCGAGCGATACGAGCTGATTCGATCAAGACGTTGCGTGTTTCATCCATTTCGTCACCGGTTAGGTGATTGATGACGTGGAGTTGGTCAATGTTAGGTGCAAAGCAGTGCCAAGTTGCACCTGCTTTCTCGATGGCGTAGAGCGCCAATACTGCTTCGTGGATCTCAGAACCGTCGTAAACGCCTGAACCACTTAAAATGACTGCGACTTTTTTCATGATTGGATTCCTTTACTCTGAACGTTCCTTAGATTGTTCTTCACTATCTAGACCATGCATTTCCGAATGTGTTTCAACGTTTTCACTCTCGTCGTCTTCTTCATAGTAGCGCACAACAAAGGGTGTCAGCATGACACTCGAAGGCAGAAAATGTTTCATATCGACTCCAACCGCTTAATAGAGTGGTTTTTATACCGATTTTGGAAAAAGAGTACGTTGAAGCGGATCATTTTTGAGTTAAGCTGCAGTTTCCTTTGGCATTCATGAGCAGTAGGTCACATAGATAACATGCAATCCTATCAGTTTCGTTTCACCCTTTATGGTTGTATCGCCATTCTCTCTTGGAGCTGTTTGCTAGGCATCGCAAGATTGGTGACAGAAAGTTTGGGACCCGTGGGTGGATCAGCCATGCTGTATTCTCTGAGCTCCATTTTTCTGTTGATTGTGGTTGGCATCCCAAAACGGTCGTATTTCTCACCCAAGTATTTAGTTCTGGGTGGAGCGATGTTTGTTTGCTACGAGATCTTCCTCGCGCTGGCATTGGGCTACTCCAATTCTCGTTCTCAGGCGATTGAAGTCTCGATCGTCAATTATCTATGGCCGGCACTAACCGTTTTGTTTACGGTATTGGGCAGTAACAAAAAGCCGAACTGGTTACTGTACCCGGCAGTTATGTTGGCATTCATTGGTGTCGTGTGGACGGTCAGTGGTGATAGCGGTTTATCACCGACGCAGTTAGTGGCGAACATCAGTAGCAATCCGATTGTTTACTTCATGGCATTTGCAGGCGCAGTCATCTGGGCTGTGTATTGCAATCTGACTCAAAGACAACAATCGAAGCACAACGCGATTACTTTGTTTTTTATCGTGACAGCCATCTCTTTGTGGATCAAATACGCCTTTACTGATGAGCCGCCAATGGCATTCAGCTGGCAAGCGATGGGGTACTTAGTGGCTTCTGCAGCTTTAATGGCGGGTGGTTACGGATTGTGGAACATCGCGATTGTGGGCGGCAATATGGTGTTTCTCGCCACCTTGTCTTATTTTACGCCGATTTTTTCTGCTCTGTTTTCTTCGATTATTCTAGGTGTCACTCTAAGCCACAGCTTCTGGCAAGGAGTCGTAATGGTAACGGTTGGTTCGTTGATGTGTTGGCTGGTCACCAAAGAGAAGCGCGAAGCGGCTGGATGAACGCTGGTATAGAAATATGTAGAGCATGCTTGAGTATCTTTCAGGCTCAAATCAAAGCAAGAAGAAAGCTCCCGAGATAGGGAGCTTTTCTTTTGAGTTCTAATGATTGTTTGGTGGCGCTCTAATAAGCGACGTTCAAGTTCAGTTGAAGCTTGAATCTGTGCTTCGATAGTCGCTTAGTAAGCTGCTTACGAGTGTGTTCTAGCGTATCAAGCTCTAGCGTGTCGTCATCCACATGCACGTCCACATTTACTCGCAGTTCCTGACCAACTTTAGTTACGCCAGCCAGTTTCAATTGGTGCTCAGTTACCTTTTCAATCTCAAGAACGTCTTTACCAACGCTCTGACACAACTCTTTGCTAGGTGTCATCATTAGCAGTTCACGCAGAGCACCAACTAGCATATCAAAAGGTACTTTAAGGAAGTAGAAGCCCATCAAAACCATCATCATAGGGTCTGCATAGACCGCGTAGTGCGCGTATGGTGTTAGCGATACTAACCATGCAGCGATAAAACCAAGGGTTACTGCAACACTCAATAGCGTATCCATTTGCCATTGCTTTTTCTCGGCTTCGATCAAACCTGATGAGAAACGACGACTTTTCTTCGCCATAAACCACCAAGCGTAACCACAACCAACAACGTTAATCACACCGAAGATGGTTGCGATTGAAGCGTCTACCTCACGGCCGCCAGACATTAACGCGGTTACCGCTGAGAACAATGAGAAAGCAACAACAATGAGAATAACCGCTGCTTTGATAGCGATAACGATAGGTTCAAGTACAGCTTTGCCGAAAGGGAAAATAGATTTTGATGGCTTGCTGATGTAGTAAGATGCTGCCAGCGACAATAAAGTTAACAGCAGACTGACTAGAGAATAAACACCGTCAAATACAATGACGATCGACCCAACAAGCAAGCCAAGTACCATCCCTCCGACTGCAAACCCAGATGCTAAAAGGGCTGAGAAGGTTAAGATACGGTTTTCGTTTTTGCTTGTCCTGTCACACATAAAAGATGCCTTAAATTATTACACCCTTACATTCTTCTCCTTGGGACAAATTTAAGCAAATGAAAACTGTGTGACATTTAAACGATAAAATGTTGTTTTTGAATTATGCTTTTATTTTTCAATGATTTAACATTAAATTTTGCTGTCAATTTAATTGACGCTCACTGCAATATGTTTAGAAGTCGAATAAATACTCGCTTAATTTATCAGCCAGCCAACTCATTGCAGGGTGCTCTGTTTGTCCGTTTGGTACGAACATGCAGTAGTCCTCTTGCGTCAAACCATATGTGTGCTTGATCACCGCAAGTTTCTGATGTCTCAAATAATGTCGGATCAGTGGCTCTGGCAATACGCCCCACGCATCTTCTTCCAAAATGGTGTTCAGCATGTAGTCAAAACTGGAGAAGCCAATGTATCGAGTAGAAAAGGGTTGCAGCTCTGGGTTGTCTTTTTCGTTCAAATACACCATCAACGCTTGCATCTGGTTACGCAAATCTTCGTCTGTGACACGGCGCATCTTACTCAAGCGATGTTCGAAGCTGCATACTGACATCATGCGAATTTTGCCTAGAGGATTGTAGACAATATGTGGATCGTCGACACGTTCGTAGTCCACACCAAATGCAAAGTCGACCTGTTGTGTACTGACTAAATTTGAAAGGTCACCACTGGACGCCAATATTAAGTTGAAGGTTGTCGACGGGAAGCGATTGTTTAGCGTATGAGATAACTCTTGCCATAATTCGTCTGGCAGCGAGTCATCACGTGCCACCCAGACCTCGGCGTTGAAACCGTCAGAAACTTGAGCGCAGGTCTTTTTGATTCGCTGTGCGGTTACGAGCAGGTTTTCACAGTCTTTAAAGATCGCTTTCCCTGCTTCCGAGAGAGTTAGCTGATTGCCAGTACGAGTGAATAACTCGACGTCTAGGTCTTTCTCAAGTGCCTTAATTGCCATACTCAGCTTAGTACGATTGCAATCGAGTTGACGCGCAGCCTCCGAGACGGAGCCATGCTCGGCAATGGTACAAAAGGCTTCAACTTGCGATAAGTTCATGATTAAAAAAGACCTAAACTGAAATGATGAGAATCGATAGCGTAGACGAATGAACGTACTGACGCCTAGAAAGATTATCGAAAAAAACACGGATTCGCCAGATAAGTCTATGGTGTTTTGGCGTTTTTGCGGTAATCTATGGGGGTTACAAGAAGTGAACATGGAGGCCACGATGGCACAAGATTGGGACGGCTTAGCAAAGAATTGGGAATCTAACCCAGCAACAGAACAATTTGCTCAGTCGGTGTTTGCACAGTTACAACAGCTTACTCAGCTTGATGGCATTAAAGTATTGGATTTTGGATGCGGGACAGGGCAGTTAAGCCAACTATTGTCGTCATCCGCAAAAGAGATTGTGGCGCTGGATGCATCTGAAGCCATGATTGAAGAGCTTGATAAGAAAGAGCTAGAGAATGTAGAACCAGTTGTTGACGCATTGACACGTGGTCTAGTCGCTCAGCACCCAGCATTCCGTGGTCAGTTTGACCTAGTCGTTGCTTCTTCAGTGCTGGCTTTTATCGAAGATTACGAAACGTCTCTAGAGATTGCTCACTCGTTACTCAACGCTGGTGGTCACTTCGTACATTTTGATTGGATCGCAGATTCAGCAAAAGAAGGCTTTACGCTAGCGAAATCAGAGAACGCACTCATCAAAGCAGGCTTTACTGAGGTAGAAACGAAGAAGGTCTTCGAAATCACGTCAGACGGTCACACAATGTCAGTATTAATGGGCGTAGGTCGCCGTTAATCCCCGACAAAGAACATAAGAAAAGCGAGCTATTTAGCTCGCTTTTTTGTTTCCTTTGATTTGCTAGACAAACGTAAGTTGTCGAATTTCTTCTAAAACATCCGGGTTCGCAATCGCACCTAAATTCTCGACTTCCTTACCATTTATGACTTGTTTGACCGCAAGTTCTACCAACTTTCCCGAGCGCGTTTTAGGAATATCGCTGATGGCGAAGATTTGGCTTGGCACGTGCCTTGGCGAGCAGGACGTTTTGAGGCGCGACTTAATCTCTGATACTAATCCGTGATCTAACGTGACACCCGAAGCGGTCTGCACAAACAGCCAGATTTGCTCATTGCGATCGACTTCTTTACCTACAGCGATAGAATCGACGATACCTTCAATGGCATTTACCTGCTGATAAATCTCTGCTGTGCCGATGCGCACACCGCCAGGATTCAACAATGCATCGCTACGACCGTAGAAAACAAATCCACCTTTGGCGCTGCGTTCGACATCGTCACCGTGATGCCAGATATCATCGAACTTGTCCCAGTAAGCGTTGTGGTAGCGCTCCCCTGTATCGTTCCAAAAGCCGACAGGGAAGTTAGGCATGGAATTGACACAGACGAGCTCACCGCGTTGTTCACTCACGCTTTGACCTTGCGAGTCAAACACTTGAACATCAATACCCAAGCCGGCGTACTGGCACTCACCACGATAAACAGGCGAGATAGGATTGCCTAATACAAAGCAGCCACAGATGTCTGTTCCGCCTGAAATAGAAGCCAAGTGCAGATCTTGCTTGATGTGTTGATACACGTAGTCAAACTGCTCTGGATAAAGCACAGAGCCCGTAGAGCACAAAGTTCTTAAAGCTGGGAGTGAGTAATCTTTGATAGGTGACAATCCGGCTTTTTCTATCGCCTCTAGATACTTGGCTGCAGTACCAAAGAGACTTACTTCTGCACGCTGCGCTAAATCCCACAACACATCAGGTGTCGGATAAACAGGGCTACCATCGAAAATCACCAAGCAGGCGCCGCTTGCAAGGGCAGACACGTGCCAGTTCCACATCATCCAACCACATGTGGTGTAATAAAAAACACGATCTTTAGGCTGGATATCTGAATGGAGTTGATGCTCCTTTAGGTGATTAAGAATCGTGCCGCCAACAGAGTGCACGATGCACTTAGGCTTGCCCGTCGTGCCGGAGGAATAAAGCACAAACAGCGGGCTATTGAATTCCACACGAGTGAAATGCAATGGAGCAGGGGAATACTGATTAGTGATGTTTTGCCAATCGTGAGTACAAACGTCGCACTCAAACACATGCGGTTTGAGGTAACCGATCTGGCACACTTGTTTCAGTCCATCGAGATGATCCGCGATGTGGTGGTTCTTCTCCGACATATCGAAGGTTTTTCCATTAAAGGTATAACCATCGCAGGTAAAGAGAACCTTTGGCTTCACTTGCCCGAAGCGCTCAATAACGCTTTCTACGCCAAAATCAGGGGAGGTGGACGTCCAAGTCGCGCCTAAGCTGGTGGTGGCTAGCATTGCAATAACGGTTTGTGGCATATGTGGTAAATAGCCTGCAACCACATCACCTTGCTTGATGCCACATTCGACTAACCATTGCTGAACGCTCGAGACCTCATCACAAAGCTGTTTCCATGTGTAAATCTGTTTGTCACCGCGCTCGTTTTCAAACCAAATTGCCAGCTCATCGGCTTGTTTCTCTGCCAAGCTGAGTAGATTCTCTGCATAGTTAACTTGTGTTTGAGGGAACCACACGGCATCTCGATTTTGCATTGGTGATTGCCAACGGCTTTCACCTTGCGCTTTAACGGTATCGCCTTGCGTGCCAATTAGGTCGCAAAACTGCCAAACCTCTTTCCAGAAATACTCATTATGCTCCAAAGACCATTGGTGCAAATCAGAGTAGTTTTTGAGCTCGAAACCCTGCCGATTAATGTGCTCGATAAACTGCGTGATATTGGCTTGCTCGATTCGATCTTCCGTCGGCTGCCAGACTTTGTTGCTCTCGCGCATAGCTCCCTCTATAACAAAGTTTTAACGTTTTTAGTCTGAGGTGAACCAGAAATAAAGTCAAACTCGTTGGAGAAACTGGCTCCTTATGTATATCAATGCGTTAGGTGTTAATGTAAAGAAAATGTTACACCTGAATTTTGAGTGGAAAATGGTCAGGGGATTGGAAGGACAAAAGAGTGTAGATAGGCTTAATGTAAAGGATTTGTTAACGGAGATGTGCAATGACTCAGTATCATTCAAAACCCGTCGATCAGGATGGAAGGGTAGAATGGAGCCATGAAGAAGATGCCATTTGGCGCGACTTGGTAACAAGACAAATGAGCGTGATTCAAGACCGTGCATGCAACGCGTATCTGCATGGACTCAAGTTACTCGATTTACCTCATGACCGCGTGCCACAACTGCCCGAAATTAATCGTGTTTTGATGGAAACCACGGGCTGGCAAGTGGAGCCAGTACCCGCGTTGATCGATTTTGATCGTTTCTTCAATTTGCTTGGCAATAAACGCTTCCCAGTCGCGACGTTTTTGAGAACGCGAGAAGAGTTTGATTACCTACAAGAGCCAGATTTCTTCCATGAGATTTTTGGTCATTGTGCCATGCTCACCAATCCTGATTTTGCCGCCTTTACCGAGCACTACGGACAGCTTGGACAAGCTGCGACACCGAAGCTGCGAGGGTACCTTGCGCGTCTATATTGGTTTACAGTCGAGTTTGGCTTGGTCCGAGAAGGTAATAAAACCAAAATCTATGGTGGCGGCATCCTTTCATCTCCGGGAGAAACCATCTATTCATTGGAAAGCGACATCGCGATTCGAGACGAATTCGATCTTCAAACAGTGCTAAGAACCCCTTACCGCATCGATATCATGCAGCCGAAATACTACGTGATTGAAGAGTTGTCCCAGCTTTTCCAAATTAGCCAACTGAATTTATTGAAACAAGCCGATCTAGCGATTGAAGCCGGATTGCTTCCACCACTTTTTGAACCAAAGGAACCAGCTCATGTTGAATGAACAAAAATGCGAAGCTTGTAGTATCGACGCCATTGCACTTAGTAAAGAGGAACAACAGTCTCTGCTGCTGCAATTGTCTGATTGGCAGATCATTGAGAGAGATGAGATTCCTCAACTTGAGAAGGTCTACAAGTTTAAGAACTTCAAACAAGCGTGGGCGTTTAGCAACAAGATTGCTGAGCTTGCAGAAGATGAATTCCATCACCCATCTATCTTGCTAGAGTGGGGCAAAGTGACCATTACGTGGTGGAGCCATTCCATCAAAGGTCTGCATAAGAACGACTTTATCTGCGCTTCGAAGTGCGACGCATTGGCGATTGAAGAGTAAAGCTGAGTGATTAAAGAGAGATTCCGGACATCTCGTTCCTCGATTCCGGAATGACGTTGGTTGTGATGGTACTACTTGGAGCTGGAAGAGAGCTTTTCTACTTTGTAGGCTAGTATCGTTCTGAACTGCTAAGCTAGTTTCCGTCATTCTCGAGAGCGACGAAGGAGCGAGTCGGGAATCTCACTCTCAAACAATGCTAACGCGTTATAAAAAAGCGCCCGGACTTAAGTTCGGGCGCTTTACTTTTAATTTTGTTGTCTTGAAGAGCGAGAGTTAAAGCTCAATTCGAAACACAGATGTTGTCCCCGACACTTCATTACCAACCGCGATAAAGTGTTGTCCGTTACGAGCAAAGTAGTTGATTGACTCTGGCGCCAAATCACCTGATTTTGGATTGTAAGTGTCGTTCGCGCATTCGCCACCTTCCACTTCAGTACAAACTGGTTGGCTGTAATCACGACGGTTTACGTAATGCAGGAACTGCGCTTGTTTCGGGTCTGTGATGTCATAAATCATGATGCCACCTTGGCGCTCCAAACCGATGAACGCATAATGACGACCATTGATTTGTGCTACTTCAATCGCTTCTGGCTCAATGCCTTTGTCGTCGCTGCGGTCATCGCCACTGTCATTGCTATCGTTGGTGCTGTTGAAGTTCTTACCTTCATTCATTAATGCGATTGTCGCGAAATCGTCACCACTATCGAAAACCAACTCACCGTTTTCATCCCAAATAGAGAACGAACGGGCACCAAAGGCTTGAACATTGTCCTGCGCAGAAAGCGTTTGTTCTGGCTTAATCACTTTTAGACGCGCGAGTTGCTTGTTGTCTTTTAGCGCCTCTGCCAGCGGGTGATCTGCTGCGACTTTCAGCTTCTTACCGCGCACTTCATCAATATGGCTTAAACAGGTGCCTTGTTCAGAAGTATACTCATCTGTACCGAGGTAATCGTCTTCATCCCACTTAAAGCCTGCTTGGTCACATAGAGCTTGTGTTGTTTTGAAGCCATATTCACGACCGTCACCTTCGTTGGCAGAGAGTATGTACGTTTTGCCATCTACCGAGTAGCTGTCGAGGGTATCTGGCATGTACAGACCAACCAGTTGAGGGTAGCTCTTAAAGTTGCCAGTGATTTTGTCTTTGTTAGAAGCATCCAGTTTTGAGTCCGACCAAGATTTCTCGTCCAGCCCCACAATCTTCTCTACCGATTTACTTTCCGGGTTCACGATTGCCATCGCATTGTTTTCTTGCAGTGCGACATAGATTTTGCCGTTGTCTGCAAAGGTGAGGTATTCCGGTTCTAGATCTTGCGCTACCGTTGCATTTGGACCTGAGATTCGAACATCAGCAGGCAACTCAGACTTACGTGCACCATCAAACTCATTGAAACCAATCTGCGTGACTTCTGCTTGGTATAGGCCTTGGCTCAAGTCGATTAATGTGATGCTGCCCTCTGGATCGACACTGTAGTCACCATTTGGCTCACCTTCGTTTGCTGTCGCAATGTATCTGCCATCTTTTGAGAAGCCAACCATGTCTGGCAATGCGCCGGTAGGGAAGGTGGTGATCAGCGACAAATCATCCGAGCGGTACAAGCCAACAATGCCATTCGCCTGCTTGTTGCTGTTTTCAATCGCTACAGCGACTAACCCATTAAAGACTGCAACGCTGTTTGCAGCGCCAATTTCAACGCCTGCCGCTTCGCCCGCGCTGTTGAGATCAATGAATGCGGTTTGCGTTGGTGCGCCGTTGTCATCCATAGAAAGCACATCGACACGCTTTGCTTGAGCGTTGACCACGTAAAGCTTGTCAGTACATGCATCATATTGAACGATTTCTGCTGCCGACGTATCGAACGGTGCGTCAGCGATAGACGTTCCCATAAAGGTCAAACCTTGGATGGATGTCTCTCCAGCAACAGGTGCTACCGATGCTTTACACTGAGCTGCAAACGAAGAGAGAGAATCGTGAGGTTGAGATGAACATGCGATGGCAAGTGAAGATAATGCCAATACGCCTATTGCCTTAAATGGGGTGGTCATGATATTTCCTTATTAAGCAGATACAATGTTGCTCAATGCACCTAAATTAGATATCTATTCATTCACTACAACAGTGAGGAATAGTGCATTGATTGATGTGTTATTAAATAAGGCTCTGAATATATTTATGATTTATGACTCTTATATTGGCTTTTGATGAAACAAATGTGTCAGTTTTAATCTGAACGTATGTCGAACACTTAAGATGAAAAGACACTAGGAACTAGAAATAATGGAACTTAAAGAATTTTTGGATGCGCTAGCGGCATCACCTGAGACAATCGAATTTGAAACGACAATGGCAGCGATTGAGGAAAACTACGCGTTTACGCCAGCGGCTTTTGTGAATGGTGAAACGCAGAATAATGCGGGTGAGAATAACGGCTCGTGCAAGATCTTCGCGTTTGGTCAACTGAATAACCTAAGCAAAGAAGCAACGTTGGCGTGTTTTGGTCGCTTCTACCGTGAAGACGTATTGGCACATCCAGAGAACAACGACCATCAAAACATTCGTAACTTTATGGTGACGGGTTGGGATGGCGTGAAGTTCGAATCCCAAGCGTTAGCGCAGAAATAGTTCGCAGACCTCACCTTCATTTCAATGATAGCCAGTCCGTTATGTCCTGCATTCGATAGGCTAGGCGACTGGCTTTTTCTCCAAACATTTACGACACAAACAAAGCTGTCCCGCTTCTGGCTTTGGTAAATCTCTGGTCTCAATATCAAAGCACCAGCACGTCTCTTTCCCCGCAGCAATATCGCAGTGCGCGTTCGTGCCACACTCAGGGCAAGAGTGGGTTGAGTTATTTCCAACCAATTGCTCGATGATCGCGTCTCGTTGAGCATCAGACTTATCTTTCCACTGCACGATTTCTTCCATGGTTCGGTGGCAGCCAGAACAGATTCCGCCGTTATTTTTACAGGCTGCGCGGCAAGGTGACTTCATTATTTTTCTCGTTATGCTTTCCAGTAAGCGGCGTACTTTAACATGAAATGATACTTCGCGAATCTCTATCCTTGACTCAACAAAATAGCTATTGAGTGAATAAATACTGGTCAAATTTATATGGTATGATAAACTGTATATTCAAAGTTTGAGGAGTTGGTATGTTTAAGTCATTGGTTGAGCGCTTGTTTAAGGCGGCGGTAGTTGTATCTCTGGGTTTCATCTTGAGTGGATGTGCTGGTGGTCTCGTCGTCAGTGCGACGAAATTCACCAGTTATGAAGATTTTCGTCCTGGTCCAGAGGGTGGGGTCGATCTCGTTTGGGCGAGAGCAGGCTTGCGCGATGCTACTCGTTTGAAAGAGAAAATGGATGAATACGACAGCGTAGTGATTGATCGAGTGATGGTTGTGGTTCAAGAATCTGAGCTGGATGATGAAGAAATCAATGAATTGACGACATACATGGTCGATCAGCTAAAAGCGCGCATCTCACCCGTCAAAAAGATTGTTGACCAACCCGGTGAAAAAACACTTCGCTTGAGCATTGCGGTAAGTAATGTGGAAACGCCGAATCCCGTTCTTGCTGTCACCTCAAGCATTCTGCCGGTTGGCTTGGGGATTTCTACCATCTCAAAAATAACGACAGGAGAGCACACTAATGTAGGCTCAGCGACGGTGGAGTTACTGGTGAGCGATTCTGAGAGTGATGCGCCTTTGTTCGCGGCGATTGATCGTCAAGCAGGAAACAAAGACTTCTCAACCATGATTGACTCTTTAGACGATGCTAAAGACGCAATTAACTGGTGGGTCGATCGCTTGGGTGTTACTCTTAGCCAAGATTTATCCCAACAGACTCCGTAGTATATGTTAGAAAAAGAAAACCTTATTAAACTCGCTCGAATGCAAATGCCGTTTGGCAAATACGCAGGGCGAGTACTGATTGATCTTCCAGAAGAGTACCTACTCTGGTTTGATAAAAAAGGCTTTCCTGAAGGGGAGCTAGGTGAACTGCTAAAGCTCTGCCTCGCACTTAAAATTGAAGGCTTGGACAGTGTTGTTAAGCCTTTAAAGCGCATGTAGCATGCCACAGAAACTCCCTATTTTTGATTTAAAGAATTACCATGAATTTTGATATTAATGCACTGAAACACCACCAACTGGTCGAAGATGGTCAACTAGAAGGATACTACCTTCATCAACCTGCAAAGGGCAGCCAGCAAGATGACAAAGCGGTTTTGGCAGAACGCCAAGCGTTGGAAAAGATGGGGTACAAGGTGATACAGGTTCAAGCTAAAGGCGGGACCACAACGTTTGCCGAAGCGATGCAGGAGTTTGCAAAGAAGACTGGTCACCAGCCTCAGTAATAAGCGGATTCAACCGATTCAACTGCCTTCAACTTTTCTCGCAATACCCTCAGTTTCATACAAATGAGTCAGACCCTCAGGCTGACTCTTTCTTACCCTATCCCTTGCATCTCTTTTAAGTAATGCTGCTCGCCAGTTAAGCGCAGCATTGCCCTTCTCATGGAAAATTTTCAGTTCATTCGGGTAATAAACGTCTGCTCATCATCCACAAAAGCGACAAATCCGCCGTGATAGATAAACACTCGCCCGCGCCCCTCGACTAAGCATGCTAGCTGTGGGTTTAAATCTTCTTCGTTATCTTGGCTTTCAAACGTGCCGGTATCCGTGATTACACCGTCGAGTGCAGGCAAATATCCATAAGTCCGTTTGGCTTGATCAATCAGGCTCAATTCACTGTCGATAGAGAAGCAAGAGGGGATCGCACCAGCGTCTTCGATGAATATAGGTTTCAGTTCTTCAAAAGCTGTAATCACCAGCCAGTCGATGCCGTTAACATGATGGATAAACATAGAGTTGCTCGATAATTTTGATGCGGGAATTCTATCATTATCAGTTGCAGAGCGTCGTAGAAATTTAGTTGTTAAAGGCGATAATTCTGCGCCATTTACTGACATTTAGCCTGCCAACTGGAAATACGCTTGCGTCCGACAGTAAGTTACAACAACAAGTAGGTGGCTGCGTCTAAAAATGTATGGTCCGCCCCGTTATTGCAACTACAATTTAGTAATAACGGAGTTGGTTTGCGCTAATGTATTCGGAGTCCTCGTTGGGAACATTAACTTCCCCGCTCCACGATGATATCCGCGCCAGATTATCCTTAAAAGCCCCAAAGC
>NZ_JATABF010000023.1:0-78949 GCF_036533715.1 Vibrio sp. M260121
GCTTTGGGGCTTTTAAGGATAATCTGGCGCGGATATCATCGTGGAGCGGGGAAGTTAATGTTCCCAACGAGGACTCCGAATACATTAGCGCAAACCAACTCCGTTATTACTAAATTGTAGTTGCAATAACGGGGCGGACCATACATTTTATCCCTGCCTTTATCAATTGCACTACCATGCTTCCCCTTTACTCATAGTAAGAAACAAGCGATTTAGTGTACAGAGCAACGATGAGGCTGAGCATTTAGCGTATAAGAAGCTGGAAGCAAGCTATCAAAAACACGTATGAAGCGCTTAACCAAAGCGATTCCAATACCACACTTTTCATCGTCATTTTTAACTCATAACTTTCTTCAAAAGTGCCTTCAAATCACTTCCTTTCCTGAATAAAAAAAGCATAATCAGCAGCCAAATTTTGCTGTCAAAACTTACTTATTTTTCCTCTACAAGGGAAAATTGAGCAACATTTGATACAGATTGCGAAGTCAATCACAACAGAACGGCAGATTAAATTTCACCTAGTTAATTAACAAAATTTTCAGGTGTGAGCCAGATCGCCAATACCGTACAACAACAGAAAACACTGACTGAAAGATACCAAATGGGTAAGTAACCACTAACACACAATGTTAATCAGGATATAAACTGCGACGCATATCAACGTTTATTTTTTCGCCTAGATTGACTTAAAAACAAGCAAAATGACGTTTATGACGGAGTTGATGTGGTTTTTAACGTTTTTAACGGGAATCGAGTTTGATTATTTTGTGGATAAAGTGTTTTCTTACTCCTGCCTAAGGCCTACAGGCCACTCTTAGAGCGAAACAAATTTAATGTGGAGCGAAGAGGTGGGCCTTGGAGAGTGTTTATCAATTGATGACATTCAATTCCATTAGTGAAATGAAAGCAAATAGTAAGGAACAGCTATGCTTGCCAATATTAAAAAAACAGCACTAGCAACAGCAATTATTGCAACGGCTACTACAGGTTTTGCATCAGTAGCTACAGCCGCTGAGCGCAGTGAACTGACTATCCACCCTAAAGAGTTTACAACTTTTGTTCGTAACTTTAACCCTTTCTTGGGTGCAACAAACCTGCACACAACTACTGACTTTATCTACGAGCCACTAGTTGTTTTCAACGAAATGCACGGCAACACGCCAGTATTCCGTCTAGCAGAAAACTTCCAAATGTCTGACGACCTAATGAGCGTAACTTTCGACATTCGAAAAGGCGTGAAATGGTCTGACGGCGAAAAATTTGATGCAGATGACGTTGTTTACTCTTTCAACCTAGTTAAAGATAAGCCAGAACTAGACCAATCTGGTATCAACTCTTGGGTTACTGCAGTAGAAAAAGTTAACGATTACAAAGTTAAGTTCCGTCTAAAAGAAGCGAACTCAAACGTTCCTTACGAAATTGCTCGTGTACCTGTTGTACCACAGCACGTATGGAGCAAAGTGAAAGATCCAGCGACATTCACGAACGAAAACCCAGTAGGTACTGGTCCATTCACAGTGATCGACACTTTCACTCCGCAACTATACATCCAGTGTGAAAACCCGAACTACTGGGATGCAGCTAACCTAGACGTTGACTGTCTGCGTGTTCCTCAAATCGCGAACAACGACCAGTTCCTAGGTAAGATTGTTAACGGCGAAATGGACTGGACTTCTTCATTCGTTCCAGACATCGACCGCACTTACGCAGCAGCGAGCCCTAAACACCACTACTGGTACCCGCCAGCAGGTACTCAAGCGTTCGTAGTAAACTTCAAGAACCCAGATGCAGCGAAGAACGAAGCACTAACTAACGTTGACTTCCGTCGCGCATTCTCTATGGCTCTTGACCGTCAAACTATCATTGATATCGCATTCTACGGCGGCGGTACAGTGAACGACTTCGCATCTGGTCTTGGCTACGCATTCGAAGCTTGGTCTGACGAGAAGACTCACAACAAGTTCAAGGGTTACAACTCTTACAACGCTGAAGGCGCTAAGAAACTTCTAGCGAAAGCTGGCTTTAAAGATGTAAACAAAGACGGTTTCGTTGATACGCCATCTGGTAAGTCTTTCGAGCTTCTTATCCAATCTCCAAACGGTTGGACTGACTTCAACAACACTGTACAACTTGCTGTTGAGCAACTTGCTGAAGTAGGCATCAAAGCACGTGCTCGTACACCAGATTTCTCTGTGTACAACCAAGCAATGCTTGAAGGTACTTACGACGTTGCGTACACCAACTACTTCCACGGTGCAGACCCATACACTTACTGGAACAGTGCTTACAACTCAGCGCTACAATCTGGTGACGGTATGCCTCGCTTCGCGATGCACTTCTACAAGAACGAGAAACTAGATGGTCTTCTAAACAGCTTCTACAAGACAGCTGACAAGCAAGAGCAGCTAGAAATCGCTCACGGTATTCAGCAAATCATCGCTCAAGACCAAGTTACTATCCCTGTGATGTCTGGTGCTTACATGTACCAATACAACACAACTCGCTTCACTGGTTGGTGGAACGAAGAAAATCCTAAGGGCCGTCCAAACATTTGGGCTGGTATCCCAGAGCGTCTACTTCACGTACTGGACCTAAAACCAGTTAAATAAGTAGAAGTTCATTTCTAGCGGCGCACATCCCGTGTGCCGCCTATAAAAATCCCCTTGTTACTAAACCAACATATGGCGCTCGTCGTCAGGGGATTTTTCGCTCTAAATTTCGCTAGGAGCGACCTGAAACCAGAAACAGGGAAAAAATCTGGGTGAGTAAGGTGTGAGTTATGGGTTATTTTTTAAGACGTTTGTCGTTCTATCTTGTCGCGCTCTTGGTTGCAGCGACGTTAAACTTCATTATTCCGCGAGCAATGCCTGGTGACCCAGTTACCATGATGTTTGCTAACGCATCAGTACAGGTAACGCCAGAGCGAATCGCAGCAATGAAAGAGCTGCTAGGTTTCGTAGATGGTCCAATCTACATTCAGTACCTGTCGTACATCAAAAACATTCTAAGCTGGGAGCTAGGTACTTCTATCCAGTTCTACCCGCTTTCAGTTAACTCTCTACTAGGTGGCGCATTCGGTTGGTCATTGTTCCTAGCAGGTACTGCTGTTGTACTATCGTTCTCGATTGCTTCTGTACTAGGTATCTTCGCAGCTTGGAAACGTGGTAGCCGATACGATGCATTCGTAACACCGGGCACACTGATCATTCAAGCGATTCCACAAATGGTTATCGCGATGCTAGCGCTGTTCATCTTTGCCATCGGTCTTAAGTGGTTCCCATCAGGCTACGCCTACACCCCGGGTACTGTGCCAGATTGGACAAGCTGGGAGTTTCTAAAAGACGTGGGTTACCACGCTATTCTTCCATTGTTCTGTGCGACGATTGTTCAGATTGGTGGCTTCCTAGTAAACATGCGTAACAACATGATCAACCTTCTTGCTGAAGATTACATCACAATGGCAAAAGGTAAGGGTCTGAGTGAAAACCGAGTAGTATTCAACTACGCAGCTCGCAACGCACTTTTACCAAGTGTCACTGCACTTTCAATGTCTCTAGGTATGGCAATAGGTGGTCAGCTAATCATCGAGATGATCTTCAACTACCCAGGTCTAGGTACGGTTCTTCTAAACGCAATTCACGCACGTGACTACCAAGTACTTCAAGGTCAGTTAATCATCATGACGATGTTCATGCTGTGCTTCAACCTAATGGCTGACATGCTGTACATGATTCTAGACCCTCGCCTACGTAAGGGAGGCAAATAATCATGAAAGAACTATTTAAACTGATTTTAGGTAACGCGTTCGCACGTGTTGGTTTGGCAATTATCTCAGTATTCATCTTTGTGGCAGTAGCTGCACCTTTGATTACTCAACACGCACCAGACAAACGTACTGGTAACCCACATGAATACCCGGGCTTTGTTGTAAAACAAGCACAAAACAACCCTGATGGCTGGGTTGCGAAAAACCTAGCAGATGATCGTCGTACGCTGCTTATGTCGAAAAAGGCAGACCACGTTCTAGGTACATCTCGTATGGGTCGTGACATCTGGTCTCAAGTTGCTTACGGCGCTCGAGTATCGCTGGGTGTTGGTTTCGGCGCGGGTATCATCGTGTGTTTCTTAGCAACAGTTATTGGTATCTCAGCAGGTTACTTCGGCGGCCGTGTCGATGACGTACTGAGTGCTGCAATGAACATCATGCTGGTTATCCCACAGTTACCACTACTGTTCGTACTCGCTGCATTTATCGGGGAGGCAGGACCGCTCACCATTGCGTTGATTATCGCCGGGACCTCCTGGGCTTGGGGTGCACGTGTTGTGCGAGCTCAAACCATGGCACTACGAGAAAAAGAATTTGTTAAAGCCGCAGAGGTTCTTGGCGAATCATCCATACGTATCATCTTCGTTGAGATTTTACCAAACCTTATCCCAATCGTAGGCGCAAGCTTCATCGGTTCGGTAATGCTAGCAATCAACACAGAAGCGGTAATTTCGTTCCTAGGTTTAGGCGATGCAAACACTATCAGCTGGGGCATCATGCTGTACAACGTACAGACTTCATCAGCGATGCTTATCGGCGCTTGGTGGGAAGTACTAGCTCCTTGTATTGCACTGACTCTACTGGTGACTGGCCTTGCTCTACTGAACTTCGCAGTCGATGAAATTGCCAACCCGCAGCTTCGTTCTCACAAAGGTATGAAGCGCTGGAAGAAAATGGCAGCACAAGACAAGAAAGAACGTGAGCCAGAATTGGCACCACAAAATGCACTATGGAGCGGAGATAAATAATCATGACTGCACCACTAATTTCTATCCGTAACCTATGCGTGGACTACATTACAGATGCGGGCGATGTCCGCGCCTGTAACAACGTCAGCTTCGACATTGCACCAGGCGAAGTATTTGGCCTAGCTGGTGAATCTGGCTGTGGTAAATCAACCGTTGCATTCTCGCTAATGCGCCTTCATAAGCCGCCAGCGTTTATCACAGGTGGTGAGGTTATTTTCAACGGCGAAGATATCCTTCAATACAGCGATGAGCGTATGCAGTCGTTCCGCTGGAGCGAAATGTCGATGGTATTCCAAAGTGCGATGAACGCTTTGAACCCTGTACTGACGATGGAAGAGCAGTTCTGTGACGTAATCATGCGTCATACCAACATGACTCGCGCTCAAGCCAAAGTACGTGCAGAAGGTCTATTGGAAATCGTAGATATCCACCCTAGCCGTCTGAGCGATTACCCGCACCAGTTCTCTGGTGGTATGCGTCAGCGTCTAGTTATCGCTATCGCTTTGGCTCTGAACCCGAAAATGATCATCATGGATGAACCTACTACAGCACTAGACGTGGTGGTTCAACGTGAAATTCTGCAAAAGATTTACGCGCTTAAAGAAGAATTTGGCTTCTCGATTCTGTTCATCACCCATGACTTGTCATTGATGGTCGAGTTCTCTGACCGCATCGGCATCATGTACTCGGGTGAGCTAATTGAAGTTGCACCTTCTAAGCAAATTTTGGAAAGTCCTTACCACCCTTACACCAAAGGTTTGGGTAGCTCTTTCCCTCCACTAACTGGTCCTAAGACCAAATTAACTGGTATTCCGGGCAACCCTCTGAACTTACTAGAAGTTCCACAAGGTTGCCGCTTCCAAGCTCGCTGTGACCGCGTTCACGAAGCTTGTACACGAGTACCGACTCAGCTACGTCAAATTGAACCTGGTCGTCTCTCAAACTGCCACTTGTACGGCGACACCATTGCTCAAGCTAAGGTTTAACAACAAAAAATAACGCTAGCTAAGAAGAAAATTACACTGGAGAGAATTATGAGCAAACAATTCGGCGAACTGCTGATTGAAGGTAAAAATGTCGTTAAGGACTTCCCTTTAAACAGTAACTCAATCAAGCAATCTAAGATGCGTGCAATCAACGACGTATCTTTCAAAATGTACAAAAGCCGCGGTTTGTCAGTAGTAGGTGAATCTGGTTCAGGTAAATCTACTACCGCAAAAATGATTGCGAAAATGTACGCACCAACGGATGGCATCATCGAGTACAAAGGTCGTGATATCCAAAACATCACCTCTCGTCACGATTTGATGACTTACCGCGAAGGCGTGCAAATGGTATGGCAAGACCCGTTTGGCTCGCTAAACCCAACACACAACATCTTCCACCATATTGCTCGCCCACTGTTGATCCACAAGAAGGTTTCACCGGGCAACAAGAAGGAACTGGAAGAGCGAGTGTACGACCTACTAGAACAAGTTGGTCTGATTCCGCCAAAAGAGACCGCGCAAAAGTTCCCACACCAGCTTTCTGGTGGTCAGCGCCAACGTGTGAACTTGGCTCGTAACATTGCGGTCGGCGCAGAAGTTGTTCTGGCTGACGAACCAACGTCAATGCTCGACGTTTCAATTCGTGCCGGTGTTCTTAACCTGATGGAAGAGATGAAGTTTGAGAAGCAAATGTCTCTGCTTTATATCACTCACGACATCGCAACAGCGCGCTACATCGCTGAAGATCTCGCGGTTATGTACGTGGGCCACATGGTTGAATGGGGTGATACAGAGGAAATCATTCATGATCCTCAACACCCGTACACGCAGCTACTGGTTTCAGCAGTGCCAGATCCATCGAAGTCAATCCACGAGAAACTGAAAGGCAACAAAGGTGAGATCCCACTGTGGACACCAGAATCCGTGGGCTGTCCATTCGCTGGACGCTGTGTTCATGCCACAGAAAAATGTCGCGAGCGACTGCCTGGTGTGACGCAACTGTCCGATAACCACTTTGTTCGTTGTTACTTATTCGAAGATTAATCATAACGAGGGTCAGGTATCAATCTGACCCCTTTTTCCCTTTAGATTTTATTGTTTCCCGGAGAGATTGAATGCTGCTACTGACTAACCACATTGGTTACGAGCGTCTGGGCCCTAAAAAAGCGATAATCCAGACGAGCCGACCACGCCTGTCTTCTTATACGGCTTTGTTGGTATGTGCCGATAGCCATCAAACCGTTGCAACCTTGACGGTAGAAAAGCAAGGCAAAGTAGCGAACTGGCATCAAGGTCATTTCTACCTTATAGATTTTTCTTCATTTAACACTCCAGGTAACTACTACCTCCGTTTCGACCATTTGCGTTCATCTCACTTTGAGATCGGCGAACACATTCTTTTCGATCGCACGCTTTCAGATGTGATCCATTATTTTAAATCGCAACGCTGTGGCGGTATTTTCGATCAACAAGATCGTCAAGCACCACTACTTAACTCTAACGAGACGGCTGATGTTCACGGCGGTTGGTATGACGCATCAGGTGACGTCAGCAAATACCTAAGCCACTTGTCCTATGCCAACTACCTCAACCCTCAACAAACCCCTATGGTGGTTTGGAATATGTTGAAAGGTTTGTCTCTGCTCCAAGGCAACGAGAAACTGGCTAAATTCACAGCAACTCGTCTCATTGAAGAAGCACTATTCGGCGCTGATTTCCTTGTCCGTATGCAAAACGAAAAAGGCTTTTTCTACATGACGGTGTTCGACAAGTGGAGTAAAGATACAGCTCAACGTGAAATCTGCGCCTACGAAACTCAACTTGGTCATAAGTTTGATGACTACCAAGCTGGTTACCGACAAGGAGCCGGCGTTAGCATTGCGGCATTAGCATCAGCAGCACGCCTAGACTTCCACGGTGAGTTCGACCAACAAAAATATCGCAATGCGGCAGAAAATGGCTATTGGCATCTAAAAGAACACAACACCCAATATCTAAACGATGGTGAAGAGAACATCATCGATGAATACTGCGCACTGCTTGCCGCTGTCGAGCTATTCAAAACAACGAAAGAAGCACGCTACCTAGAAGAAAGCCGCTTGTGGGCAAAACGTCTTTCAGCTCGTCAAACAAGTGATGAACACATTCAACACTTCTGGACTGCGAACCAAGATGGCAGTCGACCGTACTTCCATGCAGCCGAAGCGGGGCTTCCTGTTATCGCACTATGTGAGTACTTGTCGATTGAAGACGACTCTGAGCGCGCATCATCAGTAAAACAAACCATCAATAACGCTTGTGAATTTGAAGTTTCTATCACCAACAAAGTGAAGAACCCATTTGGC
Organism: Vibrio sp. M260121; assembly: GCF_036533715.1. Classification (NCBI taxonomy): domain Bacteria; kingdom Pseudomonadati; phylum Pseudomonadota; class Gammaproteobacteria; order Vibrionales; family Vibrionaceae; genus Vibrio; species Vibrio sp. M260121. The sequence continues at coordinate 8,126 of NZ_JATABF010000023.1, forward strand.
TACCCTCGCCAATATGTAAAAGGTGTGGATGAAGCCAAACGTGACGCATTTTTCGTGGCGCACAACAACGAGTCCGGTTATTGGTGGCAAGGTGAGAATGCTCGTTTAGGTTCACTGGCAACCATGGCGTATTTAGCACAACCTTTTATCGAGTCAGAAATTCTAAAACAACAGCTTTCTAAACTTGCACAAGATTCTATCAACTGGGTTGTGGGTCTAAACCCGTACGACATGTGTATGTTGGACGGTCATGGCCGCAATAACCCTGATTACCTTCCTCAATATGGTTTCTTCAACGCAAAAGGTGGCGTGTGTAACGGCATCACTGGCGGTTTCGAAGATGAGGAAGACATTGCATTTAATCCACCAGCACAGAAAGACGACATGCTTCAAAACTGGCGCTGGGGAGAACAATGGATCCCGCATGGTGCTTGGTACCTACTCGCCGTAATGAGTCAGGCTCAACACATCTCAACTTTAGCAACCAATCAAGCATTGAAGGAGCAATAAACATGGGGATGTATTTTGTAGGTATTGATGGCGGCGGCACCTCATGTCGCGCTCGTATCAAAGACGCACAAGGCAACTTCATCGGCGAAGCAAAAAGTGGCAGTGCCAACATCATGTTGGGAGCAGAAGTCGCAATGGCATCGATTCTTGAATCCATCGCTTCAGCGGCACAACAAGGCGGTCTAACTCAACAAGACTTTACCTCGATGCACGTTGGCTTAGCACTTGCGGGCGCTGAACATAAAACTTCTTGGCAAGCATTCATGGCTTTAGAACACCCATTTGCCAGTATGACACTCAACACTGACGCATACGGTGCTTGTATCGGCGCACACAATGGTGAAGATGGCGCAATCATGATTGCTGGAACCGGTTCTTGCGGCATTTTCCTTAAAGGCCTTGAGCAACATGTCGTCGGTGGGCGTGAATTCCCAATCTCAGATCAAGGTGGCGGTGCAGTCATGGGGCTGCGTCTGATCCAACAAGTATTACTAGCAGAAGATGGCATCCGTGAAAAAACACCTCTAGCCGCACACGTCATGAATCATTTTGAAAATGACGTCGACAACGTGGTGGCGTGGTCTAAACAGGCTTTGCCTCGCGATTACGGTCAATTTTCTCCTGCTATTTTCCAACATGCAGAACAAGGTGACATGTTGGCAATAGAAATGCTTAAGCAAACCGCAGCGGATATTGAGATGTTTTTAGTGGCTTTGAATAAGCGCGGTGCAACTCGTATTTGTTTGATGGGTAGCATTGCTGAGCGAATCTTGCATTGGTTATCTCCACCGGTCCAACAATGGGTGGTAGAGCCTCAGTTTGATGCGATTGAAGGAGCCATTATGTTTGCTGGCAAACCAGAGCATAACCTTTACTCAGTGAGTGTCGAGTAGGAGTGAAGATGGAATACCGTGTTGATTTAGTGGTCCTTTCTGAGCAAAAACAAAACTGCCGCTTCGGACTCACCTTTCATAACTTGAGTGACCAAGACCTAAACAGCTGGAGCTTAACTTTTGCTTTTGATCGCTACATCCTTCCTGATAGCGTTTCAAATGGCCACCTGACTCAAGTTGGTAGCTTTTGTACGCTCAAGCCTGAGGGCATGGTACTGGCAGCCAACCACCACTATTACTGTGAATTTAGTATTGGCTCCAACCCATTCCGTTATTACTCGGATGGCTTTAACGAAGCGATGATCGACTTTGTGGTTGATGGTACTCCTCAACGTGCACAAGTGGACGTCACTCCTATCGTTCTCGCTTCACCGTATCGTGAACGCAGTGAGATTCCAGCAAGCTTGACACATGCTCAACCTTTACTGCCTAAGCCAAATCATATTGAAGTCAGCGATCACTCTTTTACCTTTGACGAGCAAGCTGGTGTCGCGATTTATACCGACTTAGCCACTTCTGCCAAATCGTGGTTACAGGATGAGTTAAAGCGAATCTATCAATTTGAGCTACCTTCTTCAAACAGCGGAAAAATCCTGTTCAAAAGTAATCCAACCTTGGATGAAGGCACCTACAAGCTAAAAGTCTCTGAAGAGTCGATCAAGATCGAAGCTGGCTCTTCGTCAGGTTTTACTCATGCTTGCGCGACCTTATTGCAACTTCTAAAACGAGACGAAACGACCAATACCATGGACGTGGTGTGTTGCTCTATTAAAGACAGCCCTCGTTTTCGCTACCGCGGCATGATGCTGGACTGTGCTCGCCATTTCCATTCAGTTGAGGAAGTAAAACGTCTGATCAACTTGTTGGCGCATTACAAGTTCAACACGTTCCATTGGCATCTCACTGATGATGAAGGCTGGCGCATCGAGATCAAATCTCTGCCTCAGCTTACGGATATTGGTGCATGGCGCGGTATTGATGACACCATCGAACCGCAATACACCCATTTATCTCAACGCTACGGCGGCTTCTATACGCAAGAAGAAATCAAAGACGTTATCGAATTTGCAGCGCAACGCGGCATCACCATCATTCCTGAAATTGATGTTCCTGGTCATTGCCGCGCGGCAATCAAGTCTCTACCACATCTATTGGTTGAAGCAGAAGACACCACTGAGTATCGCAGTATTCAGCACTACAACGACAACGTCATCAACCCTGCTCTGCCGGGTAGTTACGAGTTTATAGACAAGGTACTTGAAGAAATCGCAGCTCTCTTCCCTGCCCCATATGTTCACATTGGTGCAGACGAAGTGCCTAATGGAGTCTGGTCGAAAAGTCCTGCTTGCCAAGCGTTTATGGAGCAATTGGGTTATACCGATTACAAAGAACTGCAAGGCCACTTTCTACGTCATGCAGAAGACAAACTGCGCAAACTGGGTAAACGCATGCTGGGTTGGGAAGAAGCTCAACACGGCAACAAGGTCAGTAAAGATACGGTGATCTACTCATGGCTAAGCGAAGAAGCAGCATTGAACTGTGCTCGCCAAGGCTTTGATGTAGTGCTGCAACCTGCACAAACCACTTACTTAGATATGACCCAAGACTACGCACCTGAAGAACCGGGCGTGGACTGGGCAAACCCACTGCCACTAGAAAAAGCTTACAACTACGAGCCGTTAGCAGAAGTCCCTGCCGACGACCCAATCAGAAAACGCATCTGGGGCATTCAAACCGCTCTATGGTGCGAAATCATCAACAACCCATCGCGCATGGACTACATGATTTTCCCTCGCCTAACTGCCATGGCAGAAGCATGTTGGACTGAAAAACAACACCGCGATTGGACCGACTATTTATCACGTTTGAAAGGCCACCTTCCTCTGCTCGACTTGCAGGGAGTGAATTACCGTAAACCGTGGAAGTAATACCAAGCTAGATGCCAACGCATCGAGCTTAGAGAGTTTTTAAATTTTTGGCTGCAGGCGCAGCTTAGTAAAAAGGAAATACACAAATGAAATACGGCTATTTCGATAACGAGAATCGCGAATACGTCATCACTCGCCCTGACGTACCAGCACCATGGACAAACTACCTAGGTACTGAGAAGTTCTGTACGGTTATCTCGCACAACGCGGGTGGCTACTCGTTCTACAACTCTCCAGAATACAACCGTGTTACTAAATTCCGTCCAAATGCGACATTCGATCGCCCAGGACACTACGTTTACCTACGTGATGATGAGACAGGTGATTACTGGTCAATCTCTTGGCAACCAGTTGCGAAGAGCCTAGACGAAGCAAACTACGAAGTTCGTCACGGTTTGTCTTACTCTAAGTTCAAATGTGAATACAGCGATATTACCGCGACGAAAACACTGTTCGTGCCAAAAGGCGAAGACGCTGAAATCTGGGACGTTGTGATTAAGAACACCTCCGACAAACCACGTACGATCAGCGCATTCTCATTTGTTGAGTTCTCATTCAGCCACATTCAATCTGATAACCAAAACCATCAGATGTCTCTGTACTCAGCAGGTACGGCTTACAATGAAGGCGTGATTGAGTACGACCTGTACTACAACACGAATGATTTCGAAGGTTTCTACTACCTAGCTTCAACATTTGACCCAGATTCATACGACGGTCAACGTGACAGCTTCCTTGGCCTGTACCGTGACGAAGCAAATCCGCTAGCGGTAGAACAAGGTAAGTGTTTCAACACAGCACAAACGTGTTACAACCACTGTGGCTCTCTGCACAAACAATTCACTATCCAGCCGGGTGAAGAAGTTCGTTTTGCTTACATTCTAGGTATCGGTAAAGGCAACGGTGAGCGTCTACGAGCTAAGTACCAAGACCTTGCAGAGGTCGACAATGCATTTGCAGGCATCAAAGCACACTGGGATGAGCGTTGTGGCAAGTTCCAAGTGAAATCGCCAAACGAAGGTCTAGATACCATGATCAACGCTTGGACACTGTACCAAGCAGAAACTTGTGTGGTGTGGTCTCGTTTTGCTTCGTTCATCGAGGTGGGTGGTCGTACTGGCCTTGGTTACCGCGATACAGCTCAAGATGCAATCTCAGTCCCTCATGCTAACCCAGCAATGACGCGTAAACGTATCGTTGACCTGCTGCGCGGCCAAGTGAAAGCGGGTTACGGTCTACACCTATTCGATCCAGATTGGTTCGATCCAGAGAAAGCTGACGTTAAACCATCGAAATCACCAACAGTTGTTCCTACTCCGTCTGATGAAGACAAGATCCACGGTATTGAAGACACGTGTTCTGATGACCATCTATGGCTAGTTCCAACCATCTGTAAGTACGTGATGGAAACCGGTGAGCACAGTTTCTTTGATGAAGTGATCCCTTACGCAGATGGCGGTGATGCGAGCGTTTATGACCACATGAAAGCTGCGCTAGACTTCTCTGCGGAGTACGTGGGTCAAACCGGTATCTGTAAAGGTCTGCGTGCGGACTGGAACGACTGTCTAAACCTAGGTGGTGGTGAATCTTCAATGGTGTCGTTCCTACACTTCTGGGCACTGCAAGAGTTCATCGACCTAGCAAAATACCTAGGTAAAGAAGCCGACGTTGAGAAATACACGGAAATGGCAGCAAACGTTCGTGAAGCGTGTGAAACACACCTTTGGGATGATGAAGGCGGTTGGTACATCCGTGGTCTGACGAAGAATGGCGACAAGATCGGTACAGCGCAACAAGCGGAAGGCCGAGTACACCTTGAGTCAAACACGCTTGCAGTACTTTCTGGTGCGGTATCTCAAGAGCGCGGCGAAAAAGCGATGGACGCGGTCGACGAGAACCTGTTCTCTGAATACGGCCTTCACCTAAACTCACCATCTTTTGCAACACCAAATGATGACATCGGCTTCGTAACTCGTGTTTACCAAGGCGTAAAAGAGAACGGTGCAATCTTCTCGCATCCAAACCCATGGGCTTGGGTAGCAGAAGCGAAACTGGGTCGTGGTGACCGTGCAATGAAATTCTACGATGCACTCAACCCATACAACCAAAACGACATCATCGAAAAACGTATTGCAGAACCATACTCATACGTGCAGTTCATCATGGGTCGTGACCACCAAGACCACGGTCGTGCAAACCACCCATGGTTAACAGGTACATCTGGCTGGGCTTACTTCGCTGTTACCAACTTTATCCTTGGTGTGCGTACAGGCTTTGATGGCCTGACTATCGACCCATGTATCCCAACGAACTGGCCTGGTTTCGAAGTGACTCGTCAATGGCTAGGTGCAACGTACAACATCAAAGTGGTTAACCCTGATTCAGTAAGCAAAGGCGTTAAGTCAATTACTGTGAACGGTGAAGCAGTAAATGGTGCCTCTGTACCAGTTCAAGCGCAAGGTTCAGTAAACGAAGTTATCGTTACTCTAGGTTAATCATCTTTTAGGGGAGTTCTTCTCCCCTTTTGATTTATCCGATGCACTTGAGTTTTATGAGTGCATCGGTTCGCTAGCAAAGATTTAAGAGGCGGTGGGATGCCGCTCTTATCGAGGATCGAATCATGATCAAATTTGGTACAGGCGGTTGGCGTGCATTTATTGGTGAGGAGTTCACCAAAGATAATGTACGCTTAGTGGCTCAAGCAGTAGCAAACATTACCAACAACGAATCCGCTGCCGATCGCGGCTTTGTCATCGGCTATGACCGTCGTTTTCTTTCTGATAAAGCAGGTCGCTGGTTTGCAGAAGTATTAGCAGCAAACGGTATTGTGGTTAGCTTTATCGACAAGTTTGTCCCAACGCCTATCGTGATGTTTAAAGCGAAGGAAATGGGCTGCGCGTACTCTGCATGTATTACCGCATCGCACAACCCAGCCGATTACAACGGCATTAAAGTCTTCATTGAAGGCGGTCGTGACGCAGATGAAATCATCACCCAAAAAATTGAATCACAAATCGCTACGCTAACTGCGCAAGATGTTAAAAGCGTCGATTTTGAGCAAGCGGTTGAAGACAAGCTGATTCAAATCATTAACCCAATGAACGAGTTTGTTGACTCGATCATCGACTTTATCGACATCGAAGCTATCAAGAAAGCGAATCTACGCGTGTTGATCGACCCTATGTTTGGTGTTGCGAAAAACGCGCTACAAACCGTGCTGATCAACGGCCGTTGTGAAGTAGACGTGATCAACGACGGCAAAAACCCAGATTTCGGTGGTTTAATGCCATCACCAAGTGCTGCAACCCTTTACCGCTTGATGCACTTAGTGGAACAAGAAGGCTATGATATCGGTATCGGTACCGATGGCGACGCAGACCGTCTTGGTATTATCGACGAGAAAGGTAACTTCATTCATCCAAATGAAGTACTACTTCTGCTTTACTACTACCTACTTGAATACAAAGGCTGGACAGGCTCAGTGGTACGTAACATCGCAACCACTCATCTGTTGGATAAAGTTGCAGAAGATCACGGCGAGAAATGCTTTGAGGTTCCGGTAGGCTTTAAGCACATCAGTTCTCAAATGGAAGCTGACGATTCACTGATTGGCGGTGAAAGCTCTGGCGGCCTAACTATTCGCGGCCACATCAAAGGTAAAGACGGCGTATTCGCATCAAGCCTATTGGTAGAAATGATTTCAGTAACTGGCAAAAAGCTGTCTGAGTTGCTGGATGAGATCTACGGCAAGTACGGTTATGCCTACATGGCGGAAGGCGATTGCAAATTCAAACCAGCGCAAAAAGAAGTGCTGTTCAACAAGATTTATGTTGAGAAGCAGTTGCCTGAGTTTGAGTTTGAAATCGATAAAGTCAGCTACGAAGATGGTGCGAAAGTGTACTTCAAGAACGGCGGTTGGATCATCGCTCGTTTCTCAGGTACTGAACCATTACTACGAATTTTTGCAGAGATGCAAGATAAAGACACTGCAGAACGTGTTCTTCAACAGTTTAAAGACTTCTTGTCTCTATAACTGACACCTTGTGCCCGCTTCGAGCACATTACCTATAGGTGAAGAACACTTGCCCGGCATTAACGCCGGGCCTTTTTCTATTGGGGCAACCAAATTAGGCGAAAGCTAGCACGCCTTGCGTTTCCACTTTTACCGTCACACTATCACCAACATTCAACGCTTGAGTTGAAGTTGCTAACAGTCGGTCACCATTGACATCAATCACGTAGCGGCAGTGGTCACCCATAAAGTGCTGCTCAAGTACTTTTACTGCACTCTCTTCATCCGCCGCGATTTGAACATGTTGAGGACGTAACAGTAATGCACATTCAGCATCCACTTGGATTTCTTGCTGAGCATTAGCTTCCACCACACCGAGATGAGTTTCAAATTCACTGTCAGAAATGCGCTTCGCAGCAAGGTAACTACCACCACCTAAGAAGTCTGCGACAAACTTACTTGAAGGTTGGTAGTAAAGTTCCGATGCCGTGCCATACTGTTCGATCACACCATGATTCATGACTGCCATCTTATCGGCAAAAGCAAACGCTTCTTCACGACTGTGAGTAACGAAAATCGCGGTTACGCCTTGCTCTTTAAAGATCTTGCGAATCTCACGGATCAGTTCATGACGAACTTGAGTGTCGATATTGGAAAATGGTTCATCCAACAACAGAAGATCCGGTTTGTAAGCCAGTGAACGGGCAATCGCCACGCGCTGCTGCTGACCACCAGAAAGTTGGTGAGGATAACGATCACAGTAACCTTTAAGGTGAACCAAGCCGAGCATTTCTTCTACTTTGAGGAGCTTTTGCTGCGCCGTTTCATTTTTCAAGCCAAAAGCGATGTTCTCAGCCACTGTCAGATGCGGGAATAAGGCGTAATCTTGGAAGATCATACCAATATTACGCTGCTCTGGTGGCAACCAGTTTTCGCCGTCATCAATAGTCAGGCAGTTCAAACTCATTTGACCTGAACTCAGAGGAAGCAGGCCTGCAATGGCTTTCAAAAGCGTTGTCTTACCGCAACCACTCGCGCCAAGCAAGCACACGATCTGCCCTTGTTCTACTTCTAAAGAAAGCGATTCAAGGACGGTCTGATCGTCATACTGACAAGTTAGGTTTTTAATCGATAGTGCGCAGCTCATCAGTGATTTTGCTCCAGTGAACGGTTAACAACAACAAGCGGGATCAACCCAACTAGGACCAGTAATACTGCTGGTAGAGCAGCAAGTTCCAAATGCTCATCCGAGGCGAAGTTGTAAACGTACGTCGCCAAGGTTTCAAAGTTAAATGGTCGCAGTAGTAGTGCAGCATTGAGCTCTTTCATCGACTCAATAAACACCAACAAACCAGCAATCAGTGCACCACGCTTAACCAGAGGGAAGTGCACTCGCCAAAGCATGGTATTAGGCGTACAGCCCATGGTACGGGAAGCCATATCCAGTGACGGAGAGATCTTATTTAAGTTACTTTCGACACTACCAATCGCCACAGCGGAGAAACGCACCACCATCGCGAAAATCAGCGCAAACATAGAGCCAGAGAAAATAAGCCCAGGCCTGCCCCATTCCATCGCTTTAGCAATATCGTTAACACGGTGATCCATAAACAACACTGCCACCATTACACCAATCGCAAGTACAGTGCCTGGAACCGCATAACCCAACGAAGAAAGACGCATGAAAGCTAAGCTAGAACGGCCGCCGTTTACGCGTTGACTGAAGTTCACAGTCAATGCAATCGCAACACCTATGATGGCAGCAACGACTGACACCACCAAACTGTTCCATGCATATTCACGAAATTCAGGAGTCCAGCTTTGTGCAAAGTAAGTAATGGCGTAATCAATTAACTGTAGCAATGGGAAAATAAAGGCTACTGCAACGAGACCCCAACACCAAATCAGTGCGCCCCACTTTCGCCAACCTTGAAGTTCATAGCGAAAATCTTCATGGCTATTAAACTGGCTTTGGAACAACTTCTGTTTGCGGCGGCTATAACGCTCTGCGCTCAGTAATAGCACCACGATCATCAACATCATTGCTGAGATCTTCGCGGCTGCATTTAGGTTCGAGTAGCCTAGCCAAGTATCGTAAACCGCCGTAGTAAGGGTGTTCACTGCAAAATAGCTGACGGTGCCGAAGTCACCAATAGTTTCCATTGCAACCAGAGACAAACCAACAGCGATAGAAGGCCTTACAAGGGGTAAAGAGATGCGCCAAAAACTTTCCCAAGGAGAACACTTCAATAAGCGTGCACTTTGTAGCAAAGAAACGTTCTGCTCCATAAATGCCGCTCGACAAAGCAAGTAAACATATGGGTAAAGAACAAGAGAAAGAACGAAAGTTGCACCACTCAAAGTACGGATATCTGGGAACCAATATTCGCCCGGTCCCCATCCGGTTATATCACGTAAGAAGATTTGAATCGGACCAGCAAAATCAAACCAATCCGTAAAAATGTAACCAATGATATAACCCGGCATCGCGAGCGGCAGAACTAATGCCCACTGCAGCCACTTCTCAGTTGGCAATTTACACATCGCCATAAACCAAGCACTTGGAATACCGAGAATCAAAGAAAGGAGCATCACACCAGCAGTCAGAACTACAGTGTTATAGATGTAGGTAGGCATGACCGTCGACATCAAGTGTGTGAACAGGTCATCCGTCTCGCCAATGGCGGTATAGAAGATCGCTAAGATCGGCAAAACCAGTAACAGGGTAATCACCCCACTACTGGTTTTCCATAGAGAATGTTTATTCTTCATTGCCTAAATACTGCAAGGCTGTATGAAATACAAATGCGGCTGCAAATACATCTCATATCCTTTAATCAAATGGGGGTATAGTTATACCCCCACATGGAATTAAAGGTCAAATTTCACTTCATCTAGTAGCTTAATTGCCGCTTCGTGGTGAGAAGCAATGTCGTCTAGAGAAATCGTATCTGCTTTGAAGTCACCCCAAGATTCCACAAGTTCAGAACGCTTAACGCCTTCTTTTACTGGGTACTCGTAGTTTACTTCTGCGTACATTTGCTGCGCTTTGTCACCCGTTAGGAATTCCATTAACTTCACAGCGTTGTCTTTGTTTGGAGAGAACTTCGCCATCGCCATACCAGAGATGTTTACGTGCGTGCCCGTAGTCTCTTGGTTAGGGAAATTGATGTATACCGCGTCAGCCCAAGCTTTTTGCTCTTTGTCGTTAACCATCTTACCTAGGTAGTAGCTGTTACCCAGAGAAACGTCACATAGACCTTCTTTGATTGCTTTAACTTGAGCACGGTCGTTACCTTGAGGCTTACGAGCTAGGTTCGCTTTTACGCCTTCTAGCCACTCTTTAGTCTCAGCTTCACCGTGGTGAGCGATCATAGAAGACACTAGAGATACGTTGTAAGGGTGCTTACCGCTACGAGTACAGATTTTGCCTTTGAACTCAGGCTTTGCTAGGTCCGCGTAGTTGAAGTCGTTACCTAGTTTGCCAACACGGTCACGTGAAGAGTAAACGTTACGAGTACGTAGAGTTAGAGCAAACCACTCGTTTTCTTTGTCTTGGTACTGTGCTGGTACGTTTTCTTCGATGATTTTGCTGTCTACCTTTTGAACCAAACCTTTGTTTGTCAGTTCAGCTAGACGGCTGATATCTGTAGTAAGGATTACGTCAGCTGGGCTGTATTCGCCTTCTTGAGCCAACTTCTCTGCTAGACCTTTTTTCGCAAACTTAACGTTTACTTTGATGCCAGTTTCTTTAGTGAACTCGTTGAACATTGGCTCAACTAGAAAAGGTTGACGGTAAGAGTAGACGTTCACTTCTTCAGCTGCCATTGCTGCTGGAGCTAGAGTTGCGCAAGTAATTGCCGAAAGAGTTAGCAGTTTTTTCATTGTTTAATCCTTTATCATGCTAATGATAACGTTTATCAGTTGCGTTATTATATGCATGTTCAATAAGAAAACAATGACGTGACACAAAAAAACCTGCTCTTTCGAGCAGGTTATTGAATATTTACTTTGTAACGAGTTATTTCGTTATGTCGGCTATTTCACAGTCACGAATTCTGGGTAAGCGCCGACACCACAGTCGTGCATATCCATCCCTTCTAGCTCTTCGTCTTCCGATACTCGAATGCCGATGGTTGCTTTCAAGATAGCCCATACCACTAGGCTTGCACCGAACACCCAAGCAAAGATAACAGCCGCACCTAGAAGCTGTGCACCAAACGTTGCATCACCGTTGCTTAGTGGTACAACCATAAGACCGAAGAAACCACACACACCGTGCACTGAAATTGCACCTACTGGATCATCAATCTTAATCTTATCCAAGCCAATGATGCTGAATACTACTAGCGCACCTGATACCGCACCAATCGCCACAGCATAAAGCGGTGATGGAGATAGAGGGTCAGCCGTGATAGCAACAAGACCAGCTAACGCACCGTTCAGAATCATCGTTAGGTCAGCTTTACCCCAAGTCGTTTTACATACTAGTAGTGCCGCGATTGCACCTGCTGCCGCTGCTGCGTTTGTATTAAGGAAGATTTGGCCTACCGCTGTTGCATTTTCAAAATCAGATACCATCAGCTGAGACCCGCCATTGAAGCCGAACCAACCAAACCAAAGGATAAAGGTACCCAATGTTGCTAGAGGCATGTTTGAACCAGGAATTGGGTAGATTTCGCCGTTTTTACCGTATTTACCTTTACGAGCACCCAGAAGTAATACACCTGCAAGAGCGGCGGCTGCACCCGCCATGTGTACAATGCCTGAACCAGCAAAGTCACTAAAGCCAGCTTCTGATAAGAAACCACCGCCCCAAGTCCAGTAACCTTCCATAGGGTAGATAAATGCCGTCAGTACCGCTGAGAAAATTAGGAAAGACCAAAGCTTCATACGCTCTGCAACCGCGCCAGAAACCACTGACATTGCTGTTGCTACAAATACTACTTGGAAGAAGAAGTCCGACTCTAGAGAGTGGTCTGCACCTTCACCTTGTGTGCCAATTAATGCACCAAATGATGGTAACCAACCGCCTTCACCGTTATCGACATACATAATGTTGTAGCCAACCAATAAGAACATGGTACAAGCGATCGCGTAAAGACAGATGTTTTTAGTTAGGATTTCTGTTGTGTTTTTAGAGCGAACTAAGCCCGCTTCGAGCATGGCAAAGCCTGCAGCCATCCACATGACCAACGCACCGGAAATGAGGAAGAAAAAGGTGTCGAGTGCGTAACGTAATTCAGTTACTGTTGTTGTTAATTCCATGATAATTCTCCAATCCCTTGAATTCTTAAAGTGCTTCTGCGTCCATTTCACCAGTACGGATACGCACCGCTTGGTTCAGGTCGTAAACAAAAATTTTGCCGTCACCAATCTTTCCGGTCTGCGCCGCTTTTGTGATGGCTTCTACCACACGTTCCACATTGTCTGCGTGGGTTGCGATTTCTAGTTTTACTTTTGGTAGAAAGTCGACTTGATACTCAGCGCCACGGTATAGCTCCGTGTGGCCTTTCTGACGACCAAAACCCTTAACCTCTGATACTGTCATCCCTTCAATACCAACATCAGCCAATGCTTCGCGAACATCGTCTAACTTAAAAGGTTTTATAATGGCATTAATGATTTTCATTGAATCTTCTCCGCAGCTTTCATCCTGAAACAATTTTATTAATCCAAGCGGCGTGCCAACTTTTTATCCAATTGATTTATATAGAATTAGTGAAATTAACAAACTTATAAACAAAAAGGGCGCACCATATCGGTGCGCCCTTTTCACAAATATAAGGCAATTCAAGTCTGACTACCCAAAACTGTGCATTAAATGTTCAAAAAGTCTTTCCATTGCTCTATCAAGGCACAAAAGTCTTCTATACCACAGCTGGCTGTACTCTCTGCATCGTAGAAATCAAACTCGCTTTCCATCTCAACATCATAGTCATGCGACAAGCTATTTTCCTGCACTAGCACTTCGTCACCATGAATCATTAAACTGATCTCTGCACCAGTTAATCTATGCTCTTGAGATGGCGAAGAAAATGCCTGATCAATTAAGGCTTCAACTTGCGCAATTTTCGCTGGGTCTTTACCAATTTCTTCTTGCAACCAACGACCTACAATCTCATGCCCCATGCTGCATTTGACATAGTATTCGCCCATCAATGTGTTGCGGATGAATTCAAACTCCATCGTGATCGCCTTTTCGTATCAATTTGGTGCGGAGTATACAGGGAGATTTGAGATGGGAGAAGCGGGACACGGGACACGGGACACGGGACACGGGACACGGGACACGGGACACGGGACACGGGACACGGGACACGGGACACGGGACACGGTTTCATTTTTTCTTTTGAGGGGCAAATACTATCAACGTGTTTTGAGCCCTTACGTTTATCTTTAATATTCCAGCGCTTACCTCCCGATTCCTAGAGCGAAGCGCAGCGCTCCAAAAAAGAAAGCGCCCACCAAATGGTGGGCGCTTAATTAAGTATTAGCAAAGCTAGCTAAAATTATGCTGGCTCTTGGAAGATAACCTCTGCCGCTTTCTTGGTGTACTCATCCATCTTGTGGAAGTTCAAGTAACGGTAAGTATCTGCAGCTGTCGCATCGATTTGCTTCGCGTATTCCAAGTACTCTTCCTTCGTTGGAATCTTACCTAGAATTGCACCAACCGCCGCTAGCTCAGCTGAAGCAAGGTATACATTTGCACCTGTACCTAGACGGTTCGGGAAGTTACGCGTTGAAGTCGACATTACCGTCGCTTTATCTGCTACGCGTGCTTGGTTACCCATACATAGAGAACACCCTGGCGTTTCAATACGAACACCTGCGCGGCCGTAAATACCGTAGTAACCTTCTTCCGTCAGTTGATCGCGGTCCATCTTCGTTGGTGGCGCTACCCATAGACGAGTATCTAGTTGACCACCGAATTGCTCTAGCAGTTTACCTGCTGCACGGAAGTGACCAATGTTAGTCATACAAGAACCGATGAATACTTCATCAATCTGTGTGCCTTGCACTTCAGACAGAAGACGCGCGTCATCTGGATCGTTTGGTGCACATAGAATTGGTTCGTGAATATCCGCTAGGTCGATTTCGATGATGTGCGCGTATTCCGCGTCTGCATCCGCTTCCATCAACTCTGGGTTAGCCAACCACTCTTCCATCGCTGTGATACGACGCTCAATAGTACGACGGTCGCCGTAACCTTCCGAGATCATCCACTTAAGCATAGTGATGTTTGAGTTTAGGTATTCCTCGATAGACTCTTGAGATAGCTTAACGGTACAACCTGCTGCTGAACGCTCTGCTGACGCATCTGATAATTCGAATGCCTGCTCAACCGTTAGGTGCTCAACACCTTCGATTTCTAGTACGCGACCAGAGAACTCGTTGATCTTACCTGCTTTCTCAACCGTCAATAGACCTTGTTGAATTGCGTAGTAAGGAATCGCGTGCACAAGGTCACGTAGCGTGATACCTGGTTGCATTTCACCTTTAAAGCGCACCAAGATTGACTCTGGCATATCCAGTGGCATAACACCTGTCGCCGCAGCGAACGCAACAAGACCGGAGCCTGCTGGGAATGAAATACCTAGCGGGAAACGAGTATGCGAGTCACCACCTGTACCTACAGTATCAGGCAGAAGCATACGGTTTAGCCATGAGTGAATGACACCATCACCCGGACGAAGTGATACACCGCCACGGTTCATGATGAAGTCAGGTAGAGTATGGTGCGTGTTTACATCGACTGGTTTTGGATACGCAGACGTGTGACAGAATGACTGCATCACAAGATCAGCTGAGAAGCCCAGACACGCAAGGTCTTTTAGCTCATCACGAGTCATAGGACCGGTTGTATCTTGAGAGCCAACTGTGGTCATCTTAGGCTCACAGTATTGGCCTGCGCGTACACCTTCAACGCCACATGCCTTACCTACCATCTTCTGAGCTAGTGTGTAGCCTTTGTCAGATTCAGAAGGGTCAACTGGCTTAGCAAACAGGTCTGTTTCTTCTAGGCCCAGTGATGCACGAGCACGGCTTGTTAGGCCACGACCAATGATAAGTGGAATACGACCACCAGCACGAACTTCATCAAGCAGTACTTTGCTCAGTTCAAAGCTAGAGATCTCTTCACCGTTTTTACGTACAACGCCTTCGTATGGGAAGATATCAATGACATCACCCATGTTCATGTTCTGTACGTCTAGTTCGATTGGGAGTGCGCCAGAGTCTTCCATCGTGTTGTAGAAGATAGGAGCAATCTTACCGCCTAAACAGATACCACCAGTGCGCTTGTTTGGTACGTATGGGATATCTTCACCCATAAACCAAAGCACTGAGTTAGTCGCTGACTTACGAGAAGAGCCCGTACCAACAACATCACCCACGTAGGCTAGTGGGATGCCGTCTTTTTGTAGCTCTTCAATCTGATTGATAGGACCAACGCTGCCTGGTTGATCTGGCACGATGCCATCACGCTCCATCTTCAGCATCGCTTTTGCGTGTACTGGGATATCAGGACGAGACCAAGCATCTGGTGCTGGAGACAAGTCATCGGTGTTGGTTTCACCAGTAACTTTAAATACTTTAACAGTAATCTGTTCCGCGACTTTCTTCTTCGATGTGAACCATTCTGCGTCTGCCCATGATTGCAGGACTTGCTTCGCGAATGCGTTGCCAGCTTTGGCCTTCTCTTCAACATCATAGAAAGCATCAAACATCAGTAGGGTATGAGATAACGCTTTAACTGAGATTGGTGCCAGTAGGTCATCATCTAGGAATTCAACTAGAGGCGCGATGTTATAACCGCCTTGCATCGTACCTAGTAGCTCAGCCGCTTTTTCACGGCTTACTAATGGTGATTCCACTTCACCTTTTGCTACCGCCGTTAGGAAACCCGCTTTTACATAAGCAGCTTCATCTACACCCGGTGGGATACGGTTTTCTAGTAGGTCAAGAATAAAGGCTTCTTCACCTTGTGGGGGATTTTTCAGAAGTTCAACAAGTCCAGCAACTTGTTCAGCGTCTAGCGGTTTAGGAACAACTCCTTCGGCAGCACGCTCTTCGACGTGTTTACGGTAGGCTTCAAGCACGACTTTTTTCCTCTCATTGCGGTTCCTCCTTTTTAATTACTATTTTTCAAAGTAAAGGAGTGAACATCCTTGGAAACTTGGCTCTCCATTGCCCTTGTTTTCATTCAATTCTGATTGAGAAACAGCGCCGTAGAGGCCAAACTGTGGGCGAAAGGATAGCAAATTTAACGTTAAATTAAAATCTCATCATTTTGACCAACATAGCAACTTACGACTAAAGTCCGGTAAATTTTGGCTAAATATGCGGAGATCTTGCTGTCCTATTCCCGGTTATTTAAATGATGTTCCAACGATCAGGTACACGGCATCTAAATCTTGCTCGGTACGACCATATGCCAACATGATCGGTCCTATTGGAGAATCTACCCCAAAGAAAATCGATGCAGCATTGTACAGTGGTGCCTCATGCAACTTAAGATCGTTGTCTGACCAAACACCACCGTGTTCAAGGGATGCACCTAAATACACTGGTGCTTCAAACAGCCCGAAGTCGTTATCCATCCATTTATAACGATACACCAAGCTGGTATAGAATAAGTTCTGCCCAATCAAACTGTTACGTGGAATGCCTGAGAGATTCAAGAAACCACCAAGCTCACGCGGGTCTAAAGGTACTGACGAGTTTTTGCTCTCAACAAAGCTATATTCCGCTTGTCCGACTAAAGTATGACGACTATGAGTCACTGCTCCCTTGAAACGCGCGGTAATCTCGTAAACGGTATCTTCGATATTACCGACTGGGTTTAACTGACGAAAATCCTCTGGAGTCTTATCGTGAGAAACTAGGTAATCCAAATCGATCAACATACCGTGCGTTGGGAAAGCGAAATCGTCCAAGGTATCTAGGCGGTAATTAGCAAATGCACCCAAACGTTCATAATCAAGCTCACCGAAAGACTGAAAAGTGGATGCTTCGATAGTCCCTTTGGTATAGCGCCCGCCAACTCGGAACTCTTGCCATAACGTTGGTTGCACACCGGCGGCAAGCTCTGTAATAAACTCGGTGTAAGAAACCGGCAGGTAATCGTAGACGGACCCAATATCGGGGCTTTCAAAGTTAGCAGAGAGGTTTCTATTCTCTGTGTTGTAATTTACTTTGCTAGACACAAACAACTGCTGACTCGAAAGCACTGGAGAGTAAAGCTCTGCCTCAATCAATTTATCCGTGCCCATATCCACATTGAAGGTCAACTCAGCGCCGTGAGAGTTCAAGTTGGTGAAGTTGGCCGACATGCCGATGCCATATTGACTATCGGTATTGAAATCATCTTCTAAGAAGAAACGGAAGTTTAGGTAGTTTGGACCCCAAGATTTTTCGTTCACTTCAAAGACGAGTATGTTCACCCCATCGATTTCTTCAAAGTGATAAGTGATTAGCTCAAAACGATCCAGTGCATAGAGATTTTCTACCGCTTTTTCGATCTCAGCCGTTTCTAGGGGGCGTCCTGTGTCTAACTCAAGTCGGTTAGTCAACAGCACATCACTGTAGTGGGTATTGTTCACAAGAACGATTTGGTCGACAACACGCTCATCGCCATACTCAAGGTTCTTGCGCATGTCTTGCTTATGTTCGATGTATTTCTGGTACTCCGTATTCGACACACTCAGCCCTTCAAGCTTTGACTTTAGCCCTCGAGTGATCTCATAACCCGCTTTAAAAGCGTCTGGCATTTTGTCGAATTCGACCGTTTCCATTTGCCCTACATCAGGACGAATGTAGACATCATCACCGCTTAGCGTTTCCGCTTGTTCTTGAGTACTGCGGCGAACTAGATAGTTGGAGAGTTGGTCTGCGACGGCAAATAAGCCGGTAAAGTCCTCTTCACTTTTGTAATCGGTACTAATATCAACAGCAATCACCACGTCGGCGCCCATTGCGCGAGCAACATCAACAGGCATGTTATTGACTACCCCACCGTCCACCAGCATATGACCATTTAGCTCGTATGGAGGAAGCGCGCCAGGCACTGACATACTCGCCATCATGGCATCAACTAGATAACCGTTATCTAAGACGACCTCTTCCAGCTCGACTATATCAGTCGCGACGGAGCGGTATGGAATGGCAAGATCATCAAAAGAGTTAAAACGGCCAAGGTTGCCTGTGGTTTCACGCAGAATGCGCAGCATGTTTTGGCCTTGCACCACGCCAGTTGGTGAACGCACTTCACCAAACCTCAAACCTAAGTCAGTGGTGATTTGATAACGGTCTTCGTATTCTTTGTCGCGGACGCGACGTTGGCTGCGGTCGACACGGTCTCGATAACCGCGGTTCCAATCGACACTGTAGATAAAACTTTCGATTTCATCAGCGCTCATTCCCGTGGCATATAGACCACCGACATAGGCACCCATGCTAGTCCCGGTGATGATATCAACGGGAATATTCATCTCTTCCAGCGCCTTCAAAACCCCGATGTGAGCGGCTCCTTTAGCCCCACCGCCAGCCAGTACGACGGCGATTTTAGGACGAGCTTGATCATCACTGACTTGCTTAGCAAAGGAAGGCGTTGCAATCAAAAAGGAACAGACCCAAAGCGCAATACAACGCTTCCATGGGTTTGAGATCGACTTTTTGAACATTCACTTCTTCCTTTACTGAATATTGAACACCTACTTTTACTAAGATTTGAACAACTTCACAAGTCAGTGATGGCGTTTTTGGTGGTCTTACCAATCAAATAAGCTATTCAACCAATTTGATTTTTTCTCACACTGCTGTTTGATTTGCCCAGACTTGTCCCACACTGGCAACTTGTATTCACTACGGCAGTTCATTTCCAGCGCACCATTAGCGGCTTTTTGGAATCCTAATGTGGTCACTTCTTTTGGCCAAGGTAACTCTAGTCGCTCAGGGATACGTTGTTTAAGGTATTCCGCGTAGACACGTAAAGCACCACTTGAACCAGTAAGCTTGGTCGACTTGTTATCATCACGGCCAAGCCAAACGGTTGTCACTTCACGGCCATCGACACCCACAAACCAACTGTCACGGCTGTCATTACTGGTACCGGTTTTACCTGCCAGAGCAGCCCATGCGAACTGACTTTGTAGGAATCGGCCAGTCCCCTGTGCCACCCCTTGCTTCATCGCGTAAGTCGTCAACCAAGCCGCTTGTTGGTCCACCGCTTGAGATGAGCGAGGTAGTGATTGATAAAGCACATTGCCATCCATATCGATCACTGATCGTAATGCCGATAGCTTGGCACGCTTACCTGAGTTAGTGACGGTCTGGTACATCTGCGCGACTTCAAATGGCGTCAACGAGAAGGAACCAAGGAACATAGAAGGCACTGGACGAATTTCATTCTTATCCACGCCCAAACGCTCTAACGTGTCCGAAACTTCTGGAATGCCCAGTTCCATACCCAAACGTACCGTTGGTACATTGAGAGATTTCGCCAAGGCCAAGTACAACGGCACATCGCCACGGAACTTACGGTCGAAGTTGCGCGGCGACCAAACGCTACCTTTACTGCCTTTCAAGCTAAGCGGAGTATCGTGAAGCGTGGTTGCAAGGTTGTACTTCTCTGGCTGCTCTAGTGCGGTCAAATAGATGGCAGGCTTAACCAAAGACCCAATCGGACGACTTGCATTCAAGGCGCGGTTAAAACCTTCATAACCAACGCGTTTACCGCCGACCATAGCGCGAATCTCGCCACTGTGACGATCAACCGCAACCGCAGCAGCTTCCAGTTCTTTACCTGCACGTTTTGCAAGCTCAGGGACTTTCTTCGCGATCGCTTGCTCTAACTTGCTTTGCGATACAGGGTCGAGAGAAGTAAACAAACGTAAGCCTGTTTCCGCTTTGAAGTTGTCACCTACTTTTTCTTTCAGCTCAATGTTCAGTTGTTGGAAGTACGCTGGCTGACGACTCGCGATACGAGGTTTACTTTGTGTATCTAACGGACGATTTACCGCTTGTTCGTACTGCTCTGCTGTCAACATGTCTTGTTGCATCAACAGACGCAATACCAAGTCACGACGCGTTTTGGTGCGCTCAGGGTAACGAATTGGGTTGTAGTAAGACGGCCCTTTCACCATACCCACCAACATAGCGAGTTGGTCGATACGAAGCTCTTGAATTGGTTGACCGAAGTAGTAACGCGATGCCAACGCAAAACCATGGATTGCATCCCCACCGCTCTGACCTAAGTAGACTTCATTCAAATAAGCTTCAAGAATACGGTCTTTGCTGTAGCGGTAGTCCAGAATCAGAGCAATGTACGCCTCACGGACTTTTCGCCACAAGGTTTTATCACGTGTCAGGAATAAGTTTTTCGCTAACTGCTGAGTAAGTGTACTACCACCCTGAACAGTACGACCCGCTTTGATGTTAGCAACAAGGGCACGGCCAATTGCGAGCGGCGAAACGCCATCATGTTGATAGAAATCACGGTCTTCAGTTGCTAACAGTGCATCGACAAGCACTTCTGGGAATTGATCTCGACGTAAGAACAGGCGCTGTTCATTCTGATCTTTTTCCAACATTCCTAGCATCTTAGGTTCAATGCGCAGGTAACCAAGATCGCCTTTGGATTCCAAAGATTGAATGCGTTGTAAACCACTGCTTGAGAAATGCAGCATGACGTGACGATCAGGCTCAGGACCATCAGCAAACTCGAACGGACGACGAATAAGCTCAATACGCGTTGAAGAAGAAGAGTATTCACCAGGGTAACGAGGCTGACTTACCTTACGGTAGTTCAATACATCAAGCTCATTACGCATCTCTTTGATGGTAATGTTCTCACCCGGACTCAAATTGAGGATACGCGCATAAACGACAGTTGGCAGATCAAACAGCTGGCCGTCAAAACGATCTTTCACCACACTATCAAGATAGATACCGACAAACAGCAATACCGCCGCAAGCGCAACACCCGCTTTCCAGCTAAATGACCAAATGATTTTAAGCCAAGACCGCTTGCCATTACTTGGCTTTTTCGATGGCGATTTTCTCGGTCGCTTCGCACCGCTTTTCTTAGCGGCAGTCGTTTTAGTTGACGTTGTTTTCTTGGCTGGTGCTCGTTTTGCACCGGGCTTTTTAGTATCAGTCATTATTCAATTGTCTTTTTGTTTTTGTTGTCGCTACATGAGCGGCAGGATCGTCAGGCCAAACGTGTTTTGGATATCGGC
Organism: Vibrio sp. M260121; assembly: GCF_036533715.1. NCBI lineage: Bacteria > Pseudomonadati > Pseudomonadota > Gammaproteobacteria > Vibrionales > Vibrionaceae > Vibrio > Vibrio sp. M260121. The sequence continues at coordinate 29,709 of NZ_JATABF010000023.1, forward strand.
CTTTCATCTCTTTTTGCACTTCTTTGTAGCTTCCTGCCCAAAAGGCAGCTAAATCCGTTGTCACCTGAAGAGGGCGTTGCGCTGGAGAAAGTAACTCTAACACCAATCGCTTGCGACCTTGTGCCACAGTTGGAGAAGTGCTCTCTCCAAACACTTCTTGCATACGCACTGACAGCACAGGTTCATGACCAAATTGGTAACGAATGCGCTTTTTCGAACCCGTTGGTAAGCGATAATCTTCTGGTAACCACTCATCAATCTGTTGATTCAACGGCCAACCTAATCGAGCGTTCAACGCTTCCACTAGGTTCACTTTCGCCAAATCTTTCACCGATGATACCGTGCTCATGTACGGCTCTAGCCACTCTTCTAAACTATCAAGCAAATGAGCTTCATCGAAACTTAGCCAATCTTGCTCTGGTAACCATTCCACTGCGCAGCGAATACGTTCTAACAAATTTTCCGCTGCCGGTGTCCAGTTTAGACTCTGTAAGCCCTGACGGCGGACATAAGTGAGTAAAGCTTGTGTCATTTTTTCTTTACCCGGACTCGGCAAGGCTTCTCGCTTAATCACCAGTTGACCGAACTTGACTTGGCGTTCGGCAATCAAACGGCCTTTTTTCTCATCCCAATCAACCAGCTCAGCCGACGTGAACAGGTGCTCGAACGTTTCTTGTAATGCGTTGATATCTAAGTCACAAGCTAGGTTAATTTGGCTTGAGTTAGAATGCGAGCGCATCAAATCAATCGCAACTAAGTAATCACAACCACCGAGTGTCTCTTCTGGTCGACACTCAGCACCATGCCCGTTCGACAAAGTAAAACGACCATATTGGTTAACACGCTGCTGCGCAATGCGATCAGGGAAAGCTAAGCTCAATACTAGCGCCAGCACTCGCTCATCTACATTGGGTAGGCTGAATACCGTATCCAGTTTGTGCGCCAGCGCTTGAGATCGCTTGTGCAATATCGCTTTCTTTGCATGTGTACCACTTACCCAGCGATGTAGGCTATGCGCGATGTTAGTCACATTACGCTCGGGCTCTTCAATTAGGGCGACCGCAGCCAAGGCGGTATTTAGCATTTTTTCACTGCGCTGCTGCGTCTGAATAAGCATTGCTGCTGAGCGCGGCTCTACACCAAGAGTGTGGGCCGTTTTACCTGCAGAAGTAAGTTGGCCTTGCTCGGTAAGTAACCCTAAAGAAATCAACAGCTGTTTAGCCTGAGCAAGCGATGCAGAAGAAGGAATATTCAACCATTTAAGCTCAGCGATATCCCCTGCTCCCCAGAATGCCAGTTCCATGACTAAGCTTGCTAAATCTGAGTGCAGGATTTCTGGTTGGGGAACTTGCGGTTGCTGCTTGAATTGGCTTTCCGAATACAATCGGACGCAAATGCCCTCTTCAATACGCCCTGCACGGCCAGCACGTTGAATCGCAGACGATTGTGCCACTCGCACCTGCTCTAATCGCGTAAGTCCATTCTTCAAATCAAAACGCGCCACACGTTCTAATCCTGAATCGACGACCAATCGAATGCCTTCAATGGTCAAAGAAGTTTCAGCAATGTTAGTCGCAAGCACAACCTTGCGTTTACCACCAGAAGCGGGAGCGATGGCTTTTTGCTGTTCAGCGAAGCTGAGTTGGCCATAAAGAGGACACACTTCGACGTTATCAGGTAGATGGGATAAACGCTCTTCGACTTGTTTGATCGCCGCCACACCAGGAAGAAAAGCAAGCAAAGAACCTGACTCTTTGCTCATCAAGTTTTCGATCGTTTTTGCCATGGAGGTCGGCAAATGATCATTTGCTCCAAGTGGTAAATAACGCGTTTCTACCTCAAAACTACGACCTTCCGACTCAATGTAAGCCGCCTCTGGTAATAAGGATTGCAAGGCATCTTGGTCAAGCGTTGCCGACATCACCACCAGCTTTAAATCGTCTCGCAGTGCTTCTTGAACTTCTAAACTGAACGCTAACGCGGTATCGGCGTGAATGCTACGCTCGTGAAATTCATCAAAAATCAGTAGGTCAATGCCGTCTAACTCAGGGTCACTTTGGATCATGCGCGTCATGATCCCTTCTGTCACAATTTCAAGTTGAGTGTGCTCACTCACCTTTGTTTCGCCGCGTACTCGGTAACCCACACGCTCTCCGACCTGCTCTCCCAACTGCTGCGCCAAATAACGTGCGATATTGCGCGCAGCAAGACGACGAGGCTCTAGCATTACAATCTTGCCCGTCACGGCTTGGCTTTTAAGAAGTTGTAGTGGGAAGTAAGTGGATTTACCAGCACCAGGAGCGGCCTTGAGGATCACTTGGTGTTGATGTTTGACCGCCGTAAGTAATTGTGGCATCACGGCTTCGATCGGCAATTGTGACAAAGGAAATACCCTATGTTGTAATGTTGGGCACATTGTACATAAAAACACTCTTGGCTAAATAAGCAAATGCAATTCGAACCTGCTCTAGAGTCAGCAACTCTACTTAAACGCTACAAACGCTTCCTTGCCGATATCGAATTGGATAACGGTGAAATTCGTACCATCCATTGCGCAAATACCGGTGCGATGACCGGCTGTGCAACGCCAGGCAATAAGGTTTGGTATTCCACTTCTGATAACCCGAAACGCAAATACCCAAACAGTTGGGAACTGAGCGAAACGCCACAAGGGCATCGTATTTGTATAAATACCGCTCGTGCCAATCAACTGGCGGTAGAAGCAATTGAAAATAATGTCATTTCGGAACTGTCGGGATATGACCAACTTCAAACTGAAGTGAAATACGGCAATGAAAATAGCCGAATTGATATCTTGCTCAGCGCAAGTGATAAATCAAAGTGTTATATAGAAGTGAAGAGCGTCACCCTACTTGATGAGGAAAGTTCATCGGGACAAGGTTATTTCCCTGATGCCGTGACCACACGAGGACAAAAGCACCTGCGAGAGCTCACAGAAATGGCACAAACTGGAAGTAGAGCCATACTTTTATTCACTGTTTTACATTCAGGTATTGAAAAAGTATCTGCGGCGCACCATATAGACGCGAAATATTCAACGTTACTAAAACAAGCACAAGACGCTGGAGTAGAAGTTCTCTGCTACAAAGCCGAACTGAGCAACACTGAAGTCAAGCTAATCTCTGCTATTGAATTTATCAATTGAGAGAAAAAATGATGTCGCCTTCACATTGACGATAAGTTTGCGATTCAGTAATTGCCTGCACCGCCTCTTTTTGCTATAGATACCCGCCTTAAATTGACTGCGATGCAGTTGACTAGGTGTAAGTAGGAGATGCTGTATGCCAGAATCAAAGAAGAAAACGATAGGCATCCTAGCCATTGCCGGTGTGGAGCCATATCAGGAAAAGCCTGGTGAAGAATACATGTCACCAGAGCAGGTTGAACACTTTACAAAGATCTTAACAGCTTGGCGTAATCAGCTCAGGGAAGAAGTCGATCGCACTGTACACCACATGCAGGACGAAGCAGCGAACTTCCCAGATCCAGTTGACCGTGCCTCTCAAGAGGAAGAGTTCAGCTTAGAACTGCGTAACCGTGACCGTGAGCGTCGCCTGATCAAGAAGATCGAAAAGACTCTAGACAAAATTACTGAAGACGATTTCGGCTTCTGTGAATCTTGTGGCGTAGAGATTGGCGTTCGTCGCCTAGAAGCGCGTCCAACTGCTGACCTTTGTATTGACTGTAAAACACTTGCAGAAATCAAAGAGAAACAGATGCAAGGTTAATCAACCACGCATTATGATTATTGAAAGGGAGCTCAGGCTCCCTTTTTGTTTTGACTAGCTTTTTAGCGCTAAACTTCTAGTTTTACCCGAATACTTTCGAGATACACGCATGACACGCTATGTAGGTCGATTTGCCCCATCCCCTTCAGGACCATTACATTTTGGTTCCTTAGTTGCCGCTCTTGGCAGCTACTTTCAAGCAAAAGCCAATCAAGGGACTTGGCTCGTTCGTATCGAAGATCTTGACCCTCCGAGAGAAATGCCTGGTGCAGCAGAAGATATTCTTAATGCACTCCAAGCTTATCAACTCCACTGGGATGGTGAAGTGGTGTATCAAAGTGAACGACACCATTTATACCAAGCACAAATTGATGCGTGGTTGGAGAATGGCGATGCTTATTATTGCCAATGTACACGTAAGCAAATAAAAGAGCATGGTGGTTATTATCTCGGCACTTGCCGCGACAAAGGCTTGAAAGAAGGTGCGATTCGCCTAAAAATGACCAAGCCCATCGCCAATTTCCTCGATCAGAAGCATGGTTTGATGACCATTCCTGAGGCGTTAGTAAATGAAGATTTCATTATTAAACGTCGAGATGGATTATTTGCCTATAATCTTGCGGTAGTATTAGACGATATCGACCAAGGGGTGACTGAAGTCGTCCGTGGTGCCGACTTAATTGAGCCCACAGGTCGTCAAATCAGCTTGTACCAAATTCTTGGACAACCGGAAGTTAGCTACTTGCATTTACCATTGGCGATGGACACTAACGGCAACAAACTGTCGAAACAAAACCATGCGACAGCCATTGATGTCGCTAATCCGAAGCCAGCTCTGCTGCATGCAATGACGTTTTTAGGGTTCGATATTCCTGACGATATTCGAGCCGCTAACGTAGACGAAATACTACGTTGGGGCTGCGAAAATTGGCGTTTGCAACAGCTTCCAGCGGAGATCGAGATCACACCGTGATTCTCAAACGGCACTGTGTAGGCTATCATTAGCCGCAAAATTGGCCCTAGAGGCGTAAAAACTAACCAAAGCAAGATTGGATTAAACCCAGTTATTGCCAGATGCACATGAATACAAACGACAATACAACAAGCGAATCTGCCATGATCCCAGAACTCGCTCTCAATGTACTTACTCGTGAAGAGCACAACATTTCGCGTAAGCAGATCAGTGATAATGCACTGAAGGTGCTATACCGACTAAACGGTGCCGGTTTCGATGCTTTTCTTGTGGGTGGCGGGGTTCGAGACTTACTGCTTGGACAAAAACCAAAAGACTTTGATATCGCAACCAACGCGACACCAGAACAAATAAAACAGCTGTTTAGAAACTGCCGTTTGATTGGCCGTCGCTTCCGTCTTGCCCACATTATGTTTGGCCGAGACATCATCGAAGTTGCGACCTTCCGTGGTCACCACCAAGAGCAAAAGAACAAGAACGTTTCCCAGCAGTCAAAAGAAGGTATGCTGCTTCGTGACAATGTTTACGGCACTATTGATGAAGATGCAGAGCGCCGCGACTTCACGATTAACTCGATGTACTACAACATCGCAGATTACTCTATTCACGACTACGCTCGTGGTATTGAAGATCTAGAGGACCGTCTTGTTCGCCTAATCGGTGACCCAGAAACCCGTTACCGTGAAGACCCTGTTCGCATGCTGCGCGCCGTTCGCTTCGCTGTGAAACTTGACTTCGATATCGAAGAAGACACCGCAGCACCGATTGAAGAGATGGCACCACTTCTGCGTGATATCCCATCAGCACGTCTTTTCGAAGAATCGTTGAAGATGCTTCAATCTGGTCACGGTCTAGAGACTTATCACCTACTGCGCGAATACAACCTGTTCCAACAGTTGTTCCCTGTAATTGCTGAGCACTTCACTGAAGATTACGAATCTCATACCGAACAAATGCTAGATTTAGTGCTTGATTCGACCGATATGCGAATCGAAGAAGGCAAGCGCATCAATCCTGCGTTCATGTTTGCAGCGATGCTGTGGTACCCGCTATGTGCCATGGCAGATAAACTAATGGAACAGCGTAACCTGTGCCATTACGATGCCATCATGGAAGCGAGCAACATCATTCTTGATGACCAAGTTCGTACCATTGCCATTCCACGCCGTCACACAGCGACGATTCGTGAAATTTGGCAGCTGCAATTACGCCTTCCACGACGCAACGGTAAACGTGCATTCCGCCTAATGGAGCTCAACAAATTTAGAGCTGGCTTTGATTTTCTTGAAATGCGCGGTGAAATTGAAGGCGGTGATACTCAGAAGCTTGCCAAGTGGTGGGAAACTTTCCAAAATGCTGGCCGAGAAATGCGCCAAGCTATGGCTGCGGACCTAGACGGCCAAGCGCCTAAAACCGGTCAACGTCGCCGTAAAACTTACCGCAAGAAAAAGAGTAAGCCAAAGTCATGATCACAGCGTACATTGCGGTAGGCAGTAACTTGGCTGATCCTGTCAGCCAAGCGAAGCAAGCGATCGAAGCCCTTAAAACATTACCAAACTCTGAGTTTGTTCAGGCTTCATCACTTTACAGCAGTACACCGATGGGACCACAAAACCAACCGGATTACATCAATGCGGTTGTGGCGATAAAAACCAATTTGACGCCTCTTGAGCTGCTCGATTGCACCCAAGCGATTGAGCAAGAGCAAGGGCGTGTCCGTAAAGATGAACGCTGGGGTCCAAGAACTTTGGACCTCGACATGATTCTTTATGGCAATGAGGTGATCGATTCCGAAAGACTGACAGTTCCACACTATGGAATGAGAGAGCGCGAGTTCGTACTCTACCCTCTTGCGGAAATTGCACCAAGTTTACAACTCCCAGACGGGACCGAGGTGTCGTCACTACTTGCACAAGTAGATCGTAACGGCCTCAATATTTGGCAGTCATAGCCAACTCCTAGTGAGGATAAAACAATGAAAAAAATGACCATTAACGACCTGATTAAGTGGAAGCAAGAAGGTCGTAAATTTGCTACTTCAACTGCATACGATGCAAGCTTTGCCCAACTTTTTGAAAGCCAAGAAATGCCTGTTCTATTGGTCGGTGACTCTCTAGGCATGGTTCTGCAAGGTAAAAACGATACATTACCGGTAACTGTTGAAGATATTGCTTATCACACGCGCTGTGTACGCGCTGGTAGCCCGAATTGCCTATTGATGGCTGATATGCCATTCATGAGCTACGCAACGCCAGAGCAAGCGTGTGAGAACGCAGCAACGCTAATGCGTGCTGGTGCAAATATGGTAAAAATCGAGGGCGGCGACTGGTTAGTTGATACCGTTAAGATGCTAACTGAACGTGCTGTACCGGTATGTGCTCACCTTGGTCTAACCCCCCAATCAGTCAATATCTTTGGTGGTTACAAGGTGCAAGGCCGCGATCAAGAAAAAGCCGATCGTATGGTAAAAGACGCACTGGCACTGCAAGAAGCTGGTGCTCAAATTGTTTTACTAGAGTGTGTTCCTGCTGAATTAGCGGCTCGTATTACGCAAGTTCTTGATGTTCCAGTAATTGGTATTGGTGCAGGTAATGTGACAGATGGTCAAATTCTTGTAATGCACGATATGTTTGGAATTTCGGCGAACTACATGCCAAAATTCTCGAAAAACTTCCTTGCTGAAACAGGCGATATGCGCAAAGCCGTGGCTCAATACATGGCTGATGTTGAAAGCGGTGCATTCCCAGACGAAGCTCATACCATTGCCTAGAGGATAAATGCATGCAAACTTTTGCGGAAATCTCAGCGATTCGTGAACAAGTAAAAACCTTTAAGCGTGAAGGTCGTAAAGTGGCGTTTGTTCCAACTATGGGCAACCTCCATGAAGGTCACTTAACACTTGTTCGTAAAGCTCGCGAATACGCGGATGTCGTTGTTGTAAGCATCTTTGTAAACCCGATGCAGTTTGACCGTGCAGACGATTTAAACAACTACCCTCGAACTCTAGAAGAAGATTTGAGCAAGCTAGGTGGTGAAGGCGTAGAAATCGTGTTCACACCAACACCTGAAATCATCTACCCAGAAGGCTTGGATAAACAAACGTTTGTTGATGTTCCTGGTCTATCTACCATTCTTGAAGGTGCTTCTCGCCCAGGTCATTTCCGTGGCGTTACTACCATCGTAAACAAGCTTTTCAACATCGTTCAACCTGATGTTGCGTGCTTTGGTGAAAAAGACTTCCAACAACTTGCCGTGATTCGCAAGATGGTTGAAGACTTGGCAATGGACATCGAGATTATTGGCGTACCAACAGTACGTGAGATGGACGGTCTTGCAATGAGCTCACGCAATGGTCTTTTGACGATTGATGAGCGTCAACGTGCACCAGTGCTAGCTCGTACAATGCGTTGGATTAGCAGCGCAATGCGTGGCGGTCGTGATGATTACGCATCAGTGATTGAAGACGCAAGCGATCAGCTTCGTGCAGCAGGTCTTCAACCAGATGAAATCTTCATCCGTGATGCTCGTACACTTCAAGCAATCACTGCAGAGACAACCCAAGCGGTAATCTTGATGTCAGCATTCTTAGGTAAAGCCCGCCTAATCGACAACCAAACGGTTGATATGGCAGTAGAAACCAAAGAAGATGAATCAAGCGAAGAAAGCTCAGCAAGCGCAGAGTAAATCTAAATCTTAAATAAAAAAGGTCGGCACTAAGCCGACCTTTTTTGTATCTAGTAATGAGATTTATGAATAGACGCATTGAAGTCCTTCAGGGCGAGTCTTAAATCGCTTGTGCAACCACATCCACGCGGGAATATCTCGTTTTATCATCCCTTCAATCTCTTGATTCAAAATACTCGCGGCTTTAACTGGATTTCGTCGTTCAAACTGCCCACTCAGATCCTCACCAATGTAAAGCGTATATCGGTTATCGTTCATGACCGTCACTCCGGACATCACCGCACACTTGGTTGCATCAATTAATACACTCGATCCCGCCGTACTTGCCGCCTGTTCAACAGCAAAGAAAGGAGCAAATACCGAATTGTTCACCCCATAATCGTGATCTGGTAGGTACCACAGCCGCTGACCATTTTTCAGAACTTTAAGCATCGACTTTACGTCTTTTCGGTCTATCATTTGATGCCCACAGCGCGTTCGACCACGATGCTGAATAAACTCATAAGCAGGGTTTGAGTTCGGGCGATACACACCGTACCCTTTCGCAAATTGGCTAAAAATACGCGCCGTCATCTCTAAGTTAAGATGGTGGCTGCATATCACCAGCACACCACGTCCATTTCTTTCTTGTTCAAGAATGCGCTCTTTACCAACCACCGTCACCAAACGTTTTACCCGCCAATCGGGCCAAAACCAAGCCATGCCCGTTTCAATCAGTGCCATGCCGGTGTATTTAAAGTTTGCCTTCACCAACTCCTCACACTGGTGTTCATTATATTCAGGGAAACAGAGCTTGAGATTACGCTTAGCAATTTTCCGGCGGCGCTTCATTGGCAGCATTGCAAGGGAGCCAATACCTCTTCCCAGTACTCGCAGCAGCGGATACGGTAGCGCATTAACAACAAACGCGAGCAAGCCAAATGCAAACCAGACAGACCAGTATTTAGGGAGAAGCAATTTCAAGGTGAAAGGTGGGGACGGAACGGTATTCATGGCTTGACTCATTTACAACAAATGCATTTACAGAAATGAGTAAAACCTAGCATGTAAAAAGTCGAAAAATTGTATGGGAATGTATAGAAATGCATAAAGAAAGAGCAGCTCTCATCGCTGCTCTTTCAACATCTGTTTATGTTAGCTTCTCAAGCCAATTCCTTTGGTCACGAGGTAATGTGCCACGGCATAAAGCGCAACAACGAATACCGTCAGCACGCTAAATGACGTAACAATGCCAACATCAGAAACCCCAAGAAAACCGTAACGGAATGCGTTCACCATGTAGACGATAGGGTTCAGCTTCGACACACCTTGCCAGAACTCAGGCAACAGGCTGATAGAGTAGAACACGCCACCTAAGTAGGTCAGAGGTGTCAATACAAACGTCGGGATTATAGAGATATCGTCAAACGTTCTTGCATAAACTGCGTTGATTAAGCCACCTAGTGAGAACACAACTGATGTCATAAATACCGTCGCGATAATGATGCCCCAGTGGTCTACTTGCAGATCCACAAAAAACAGAGACACAAACGTCACAATAGTTCCCACCAATAAACCACGCACAACGCCTCCCATGACAAAACCGAGGATGATCACGTAGTTTGGTACCGGTGCAACCAGAAGCTCTTCAATATTACGCTGAAATTTCGAGCTAAAGAACGATGAGGCCACATTGGAATACGAGTTGGTGATCACCGACATCATAATCAGACCAGGCACAATGTACTCCATGTAACTAAAACCGTTCATGTCGCCAATGCGAGAGCCAATCAAACTACCAAAAATGATGAAGTACAGCGTCATTGTAATCGCTGGCGGAACTAGCGTTTGTACCCAAATACGAGTAAAGCGATTGATTTCTTTGGTGAGCAGGCTGCAAAAAGCCGTCCAATATAACTTGTACATTATTGGTTACCTCCGCGAACGATGCTGACAAACAACTCTTCCAAGCGGTTCGCTTTGTTACGCATAGACAGCACTTTTACGCCATGTTCGGAAAGCTGACTAAATACTGAGTTCAACCCTTGGCTCTTATCCAGTTCAATTTCTAGCGAACCATTTATCATCACCTGACTATTCACCCCTTTAAGCTCTGGCATCTCACCGTCAAACTCAACATCAAGAATGAAGGTTTCAACACGAAGCTTACCCAGCAGCGCTTTCATCGTCGTATTCTCAATAAGCTCACCTTTGTTGATGATACCGATATTGCGACACAACATTTCTGCTTCTTCAAGATAGTGAGTCGTTAGAATGATAGTAATACCCTGCTCTTGGTTAATCTCTTTTAAGAAATCCCACATCGAGCGACGCAATTCGATATCGACACCAGCGGTTGGTTCATCAAGGATCAACAGCTGAGGCTCATGCATCAAAGCACGGGCAATCATCAAGCGACGCTTCATACCACCTGATAAATTACGTGCGCGCTCTTTGCGTTTTTCCCACAAATCGAGCTTGGTTAGGTATTTTTCCGCACGAACTTTAGCAAGCTCTTTGGATACGCCATAATAGCCCGCTTGCTGCATTACAATTTGCTCAACCGTTTCAAATTGGTTGAAGTTGAATTCTTGTGGCACCAAACCTAGGTTTTGCTTTGCTAATTCAAGATGCGTATCAATGTCGTAACCAAAGACCTTGGTCGTACCTGAGGTTTTGTTTACCAAAGAAGAGATAATGCCAATCGTAGTCGATTTACCTGCACCATTTGGTCCTAGAAGCGCGTAGAAGTCACCTTTTTCTACTGTTAGGCTAATACCCTTCAACGCTTCAAATCCGCCCGCATAGGTCTTGCGAAGCTGTTCAATTTCTAATGCGTACATTGCGTAATAATTGCCATCTGTTGATGAATCGTGAATGCCAATACCGATAGAGAGTTGATATGACTCAGCGGTCAAAGCGGTATTGCACTGAAGTTGAATTAGTTTATCGTTGAATAACGATGAATACAAATAAACCTTTCTATAAAATTAGAAATAACTATAAATCCCCGATTCTGTATACTAAAAAGCGCCGCCAAACAACTTTGGCAGCGCTTTTAAAAAACAAAACAAGATTACATTGTTAGCATTTGATGCTCATCTGTTTCTACATGCTTTATCGCAGCATTCAATGCCTCATAACGGAACTTGTAAGTGTTCTGATCAGGGACTAAATCAATCACGTGGAACTTCTCTAATTGCTCACGTGTGCGTTGGTTTGGACACAGCAAGTAAACTTCACACTCCGCATCCAACGCATCTTTGATCGCATTCTCAAGCGCTAAGCCTACCGTAACATCAATCATCGGCACATCAGTCAGATCGAGGATCATCACTTCGTAATCCGAAATACTGGAGTGTTGACGAGAAATGGCTTTCGAAACACTGAAGATCATTGGTCCAGACAAGTAGAAGAACAAGACTTTACCATTGGCTCGATCAAGCAGTCCTCGTTCACTGTCCGTAAGCGGAACATCATCTTCATCGGCATCACTGATGGCCTTAACTTGGCGTGCTTGCTCACGACTCAAACGCTCAATGATGATGATATTAGAAATAAATACCCCTAACCCCACAGCAACAATCAAATCAACAAAGACCGTCAGCAGCATGACGCCATACATAACCGCCATACCTGGGAAGCTCACCTTATGAGCACGTTGGATAAAACTCCAATCAAGAATATTGAAGCCAACATACACTGCAATACCCGCCAGCACAGCCATCGGGATAGGTTCGGTCAAGCCACTTGCAACCAAAACCACCAGCGCGAGAATCAGCGCACGAATAACACCAGACAAAGGGGAACGAGCCCCTACTTGGATATTGGTTACTGTACCCATTGTGGCACCAGCACCTGGTAAAGCGCCAAACAAACCAGAAATCATGTTTGCCAAGCCTTGACCACGTAGCTCCTTGTCTGAATCATGCTCTTTACGTGTTAATGAATCACCGATTACCGCGGTTAATAGCGTATCAATACAACCCAACGTACCCAGAACTAATGCATCAATGACCATCTCGGTGAACATCGCAGGATCGATATGTGGCACGACCAAAGAAGGTAAGCCTGCGGGGATTTCACCAATTCGACGAATGTCTTCTGCATCAAACAAAATCACCGATAACAACGTAACCGCTACTAGCGCGACAAGTTGGGCGGGTACGTACTTACGATACTGCTTCGGAAAGAAGAATAAGATGCCTAACGTCAGCAAGCCCAAAAACAACTCGCTAAACTTCAGGTTAGAAATGGTGTCAGGCAATGCCGATAATGTGCCTAGAACCCCACCAGAAGGTGCTGCATGACCGAGTAAAGGCGACAACTGCAAGATAATCAGAATCACGCCAATCCCTGACATGAATCCCGAGATGACACTATAAGGCATGAGTGTCACGTATTTACCGAGTTTCAATGTACCAAGCACAATTTGAAACGCCCCGGCCATCATCACAACGGTGAATGTCATTGCCATTCCCGTCTCTGGGTACTTCGCCATCATACTAGTCAACACGGCGGTCATGATCACTGTCATAGGACCGGTAGGCTCAGAAATCAGAGTGTTGGAACCACCAAACAGTGACGCGAAAAGCCCCACCATGATCGCACCCCATAAACCTGCTTCTGCGCCAGCGCCAGATGCGACACCAAAGGCTAACGCAAGAGGAAGTGAAATAATGGCCGTGGTGACGCCACCAAACAGATCCCCTTTCAAGTTGATATCCTTAAAGCGACTACCGAACATTGAATTTGCTCCCTGCATTAAAAAGACAAAATGCCATCAATCTAACAAATATTTCGTCAAAGAAAAAAACACAATAAAACCACGAATTCGCTAGGCTTATTCGCATACTGAATGATGTCTGCATATTTTATGATTTTCACAGCGAGAACTAGTCAGATGAGTCATCTTGAATGAATATTTAACGGGATCGAAATTGTAACATTGTGTATAGTTACAGTGCTGATCGCTTTATAAGCACTGGTGAGTGGTTGGTTTTTTTAATTTTTAGGGAAGTAGATGTCAGATGCCGGAAATTAAACAATTATTCGAAAATAACTCTAAGTGGTCAGAAGAAATCAAATCTGAGCGCCCAGAATATTTCGCAAAACTAGCGGAAGGTCAAAAGCCCGACTTTCTATGGATTGGTTGTTCAGACAGTCGCGTTCCTGCAGAGCGACTAACTGGGCTGTTCTCGGGCGAGTTATTTGTTCACCGAAATGTTGCAAACCAGGTCATCCACACCGACCTAAACTGCCTATCTGTGGTGCAATACGCGGTCGACGTATTAAAAGTGAAGCACATTATTGTTTGTGGTCACTATGGCTGTGGCGGCGTCAACGCTGCAATTGATAACCCTCAACTTGGCCTTATTAACAACTGGCTACTTCACATCCGTGATCTTTACTTTAAACACCGCCCTTACCTAGACCAAATGCCGCTTGAAGATCGTGCCGATAAACTTGGTGAAATCAACGTCGCTGAGCAAGTCTATAACTTAGGCAACTCCACCATCATGCAAAATGCGTGGGAGCGTGGTCAGGACGTTGAGATTCATGGCGTAGTTTACGGGATTGAAGATGGTCGCCTTGAATACTTGGGCATTCGTTCAAACTCAAAAGAGACCGTGGAAGCCTCTTACCAAAAAGCGCTCTCAACCATTCTTAACTCAGACAACAAATTGCTTTGTCGCTGAGTTAAAAACATAAGCCGAACCAAATAAAAGAAAACGCCCGTTAATTGCTTAACGGGCGTTTTTTGTATTCTTCTATCAAGACTAATAACTACTCTTGAGGCACCACTTTACCAATGAACGGTAGATGACGGTATTTTTGAGCGTAGTCGATACCCACACCAACTACGAATTCATCAGGAATAGCAAAACCAACATAATCAACTGGCACTTCAACTTCACGACGTGATGGCTTGTCTAGCAGCGTACAAATCGCAATAGACTTCGGCTCACGTAGAGACAGGATTTCACGGATCTTGTTCAGTGTGTTACCTGTATCAATGATGTCTTCCACGATCAGTACGTCTTTGCCTTTGATGTCGTCATCAAGGTCTTTCAGGATACGTACGTCACGAGAGCTTTCCATCGTGTTACCGTAGCTAGAAGCGGTCATAAAGTCGACTTGGTGAGTCAGTTCGATTGCACGAGCCAAATCGGCCATAAATACAAATGAACCGCGTAGCAAACCAACCAGAACCAGATCTTCGCTACCTTGGTAACGTTCTGTAATTTGCTTGCCTAATTCACGAATACGTTCCTGAACTTCTTGCTCAGAAATCATGACTTCTACTGTATGTTTCATACTGTGCTCAATTTTCTTTGTGGGTTGAGGTAGGTCGTACGCAAACGATCACCTTATCTTGCGGCGTGTAGTGTAACACCCCACTCAATAGGTGGAAAGTCGCATCCCATTTCGTTGAATTCTTGGATGAAAGTCTTAATTTTAGAACTTATATCATTGAATGAAACATCAATAATGACATTACTGTCTATAAATTACGCATCAGATGTTGACCTTGCACATATGCACCATTACACTCATCAATGCTTTAAGCAACTATTAAAATAATCAATTAGGGGACTATCCCCAAAATATCAACTCAAATGGCAAGGAAAATGGATTATGGACTCAATTGCAAAGAGACCTCGTACTAGGCTTTCCCCTCTAAAACGTAAACAGCAACTAATGGAAATCGCTCTTGAAGTGTTTGCTCGCCGCGGCATTGGTCGTGGTGGTCACGCTGATATTGCAGAGATTGCTCAAGTTTCTGTTGCGACAGTATTTAACTACTTCCCAACTCGCGAAGACTTGGTGGATGAAGTTCTGAATCACGTGGTTCGTCAATTCTCGAACTTCTTATCAGATAACATCGACTTAGACATTCATGCACGCGAGAACATCGCTAACATCACTAACGCAATGATTGAACTAGTAAGCCAAGATTGCCATTGGTTGAAAGTTTGGTTCGAGTGGAGTGCATCAACACGTGATGAAGTGTGGCCGCTATTCGTAACGACAAACCGCACCAACCAACTGCTGGTGCAAAACATGTTCATCAAAGCTATCGAACGTGGGGAAGTTTGTGACCAACATGAACCGGAACACTTGGCGAATCTGTTCCATGGTATTTGTTACTCTATCTTCGTACAAGCAAATCGCTCTAAGAGCGAAGCCGAGCTATCAACACTCGTTAGTGCTTACCTAGATATGTTGTGCATCTACAACCGCGATCACTAAGCTAAAACGCGAGTTTAACTAAATGAAAGGCTGACACTGGAGTGTTGGCCTTTTTCGTTTTTGACAGCTGCGAAGCTGGATTTTATTTTGCCTTTCTAGGAACAAATTCAGCCACCCCCTTCTTAATCGAAACTCCTTTCATGATTATCCAAATACATACCTCTCGATTCCTTGGTGTTAAACCAAGAGATTTCCAACTATCAAGCACAATAGCCTAAAAGGAGACCTCATTCCCTCTTTAAGTTCCGCGCATAAAAAAACCGCTGACGAATCAGCGGTTTTTATCATTCAAGTTTTAAGACTCTCGGTCTTCAAAAGAAATTATTTTTTCTTTTTAACTGCTTTTTTGTTTGGAAGGTCAGTGATTGAACCTTCAAATACTTCAGCAGCTAGACCCACTGACTCGTGTAGAGTTGGGTGAGCATGGATAGTTAATGCGATATCTTCAGCATCACAACCCATCTCAATAGCTAGACCGATTTCACCAAGCAGTTCGCCACCGTTAGTACCAACGATTGCACCACCAATAACACGGTGAGTCTCTTTATCGAAGATTAGCTTAGTCATACCGTCTGCACAGTCAGATGCGATTGCACGACCTGATGCAGCCCATGGGAATGTTGCCACTTCGTAGTTGATGCCTTCAGCTTTCGCTTCTTTCTCAGTCTTACCAACCCATGCCACTTCTGGCTCAGTGTAAGCAATTGAAGGAATAACTTTAGGGTCGAAGTAGTGCTTCTTGCCAGAGATAACTTCTGCAGCAACGTGACCTTCATGCACACCTTTGTGAGCAAGCATTGGTTGACCAACTACGTCACCGATCGCGTGGATGTGAGGAACGTTAGTGCGCATTTGCTTATCAACGTTGATAAAGCCACGCTCGTCCACCTCAATGCCCGCTTTTTCAGCGTCGATAAGCGCACCGTTTGGAACACGACCGATAGCAACAAGAACCGCATCGTAGCGCTCAGCTTCTGCTGGTGCTTTTTTGCCTTCCATTGAAACGTAGATACCATCTTCTTTCGCTTCAACTGCTGTTACTTTCGTCTCAAGCATTAGCTTGAACTTGTCTTTAATACGCTTAGTGAAGACTTTAACGATGTCTTTGTCCGCAGCAGGGATAACTTGGTCAAACATCTCAACTACGTCTACTTTAGAACCTAGTGAGTGGTAAACCGTACCCATTTCTAGACCGATGATACCACCGCCCATGATAAGCAGCTTTTCAGGTACTTCTTTCAGTTCTAGAGCATCCGTTGAATCCCAAATACGTGGGTCTTCATGCGGGATGAATGGCAGTTTGATTGGGCGAGAACCCGCAGCAATGATAGCGTTGTCGAAGTTAACCGTTGTTGACTCGCCTTCGCCTTCTACAAGGATAGAGTTAGGACTTGTGAACTTACCGTAGCCGTTTACTACAGTAACATTACGCATCTTAGCCATACCGCTAAGACCGCCAGTCAGTTGATTTACAACTTTCTCTTTCCAGATACGGATTTTGCTGATGTCTGTTTGCGGTTCGCCAAACACAACACCGTGCTCAGCCATCGCTTTCGCTTCTTCGATAACTTTTGAAACGTGAAGAAGTGCTTTAGATGGAATACAACCAACGTTTAGACATACACCACCAAGAGTGCTGTAACGTTCAACTAGTACTGTTTCTAGACCTAAGTCCGCACAACGGAATGCAGCTGAGTAACCAGCAGGACCAGAACCAAGTACAACAACTTGGGCTTTAATTTCTTTGCTCATTGTGACCTCTTGTAGTCATTATCCCTAACAGGCTGAGTAGATGTTCTTAAATTATTAGGCTTTCAAACGATCAATATTTTACAGAGATGTTAACAGTGTGAAAGCAGCTTTAAGTTAGCCTGTGAGCTAGACAACAATTCATCTTTCAGATTCTGAACGATGTGAGAAATTGTCGTCTAAAAATAGTCTTTTATATAAAGAAGTAAGGTGACCCGAAAGCCACCTTAACTATTACTTTCTATATTACAGTACTAGGCGACGAATGTCTGATAGTGCACCGTTTAGGAAAGTAATGAAGCGTGCACCTTCTGCACCATCAATCACACGGTGGTCGTATGATAGAGACAGTGGAAGCTGTAGACGTGGTTCGAACTCTTTGCCGTTCCACACTGGCTTCATTTCAGATTTAGATACACCTAGGATACCTACTTCTGGCGCGTTTACGATTGGCGTAAACGCTGTACCGCCGATACCGCCAAGGCTAGAGATTGTGAAACAACCGCCTTGCATGTCAGCTGCCGTTAGCTTACCTGCACGTGCTTTCTTAGAGACTGCCATTAGCTCTTCAGATAGCTCGTAAATGCCTTTCTTGTTCACGTCTTTAAATACAGGAACAACAAGACCGTTTGGCGTATCTACTGCGATACCTACGTTCACGTACTTCTTAAGAATGATGCTTTCGCCATCTTCAGAAAGTGAAGAGTTAAACGCAGGGAACGCTTCTAGTGCTTTCGCTACTGCTTTCATGATGAACACAAGAGGAGTGATCTTCATGCCAGTGTCTTTCTTCGCTTCGATTGCATTCTGCTCTTTACGGAACGCTTCTAGCTCAGTGATGTCAGCGTTGTCCCACTGTGTAACGTGAGGGATCATTACCCAGTTACGGTGTAGGTTTGCACCAGAAATCTTCTTGATCTTAGAAAGCTTCTGAACTTCCGTCTCACCGAACTTGCTGAAGTCAACTTTTGGCCAAGGTAGTAGACCAAGCGCTGCGCCGTCGCCCTTACCAGATGCTGCCGCACCAGCGCCAGACTCAAGACGCTTAAGCGCATCTTTTACGTAAGCTTGAACGTCTTCTTTTAGGATACGGCTCTTACGACCAGTACCTTTAACCTTAGATAGGTTAACGCCAAATTCACGAGCAAGACGACGGACAACTGGAGACGCGTGTGCGTAGTCGTTGTTCTCTTGGAAATCGTTCGCTGCAGGTGCCGCTTCAACTTTTGCTGCTGGAGCAGGAGCCGCTGCAGGTGCTGGAGCTGCTGCTTGTGCAGGTGCTGCAACAGGAGCTGGAGCTGCGCCAGCTACTTCGAATACCATGATTAGAGAGCCAGTCGTTACTTTATCACCAGCTGCAATCTTGATTTCTTTTACCGTACCAGCGAATGGAGCTGGAACTTCCATTGAAGCTTTGTCACCTTCAACAGTGATTAGAGATTGCTCTTCTTCTACTGTGTCGCCAACTTTAACCATGATCTCAGTAACTTCAACTTCGTCACCGCCGATATCTGGAACATTCACTTCTTTGTCAGCTGCTGCCGCTGGAGCTGCTGGCGCTTCTACTCGGTCCGACGCCTCGGCTGCTGGAGCCGCTGCTGCGCCTGAACCGGCAGTTTCGAATACCATGATTAGAGAACCAGTTGTTACTTTATCACCAGCAGCAACTTTGAGCTCTTTTAGAGTACCAGCGAATGGTGCTGGAACTTCCATTGATGCTTTGTCGCCTTCTACCGTTAGAAGAGATTGCTCTTCTTCAATGCTGTCACCAACTGCAACCATGATTTCAGTAACTTCAACTTCGTCGCCACCGATATCTGGAACGTGAACTTCTTTTAGTTCTGCCGCTGCTGCTGGAGCTGGAGCCGCTGCTGGAGCCGCTTCTGCTGCAGGAGCAGGTGCAGCAGCTGCTGCACCCGGAGCGCCGGCCGCCTCTGCTTCGAAAATCATGATTAGAGAACCAGTCGTAACAGAATCACCTTCCGCTACTTTGATTTCTTTAACGATACCTGCTTGAGACGCTGGAACTTCCATAGAAGCTTTGTCGCCTTCAACAGTGATAAGAGACTGCTCTTCTTCAACCTTGTCGCCAACGCTTACAAGAATCTCAGTAACTTCAACCTCATCCGCACCGATGTCAGGTACATTAATTTCGATTGCCATTGCTTATTTACCTTCTAGTTAAGCGCTGTATTAAGCGTAAAGTGGGTTTGTTTTTTCAGTGTCGATGTTGAACTTAGCAATCGCTTCAACGACGACTGACTTCTCAACATCACCACGTTTCGCTAGCTCAGTAAGAGCTGCAACAACTACGTAGCCCGCGTTAACTTCGAAGTGACGACGTAGGTTCTCACGGCTGTCAGAACGACCGTAACCATCAGTACCAAGTACTTTGTAAGACTCAGAAGGCATGAACGCACGAACTTGCTCAGAGTAGTTCTTCATGTAGTCAGTCGCTGCGATTGCTGGCTCAGTACCCATTACTTGTGCAATGTAAGGTACTTTTGCTTCTGCTTCTGGGTGAAGCATGTTGTAACGCTCTGCGTCTTGACCGTCACGAGTTAGCTCGTTGAACGATGTAACAGAGAACACGTCAGATGCGATGCCGTACTCTTCGCTTAGGATAGTCGCTGCTTTACGTACTTCGTTCATGATAGTACCAGAGCCCATTAGCTGAACTTTAGACTTGTCACCTGCGTAAGACTCAAGCTTGTAGATACCCTTACGGATACCTTCTTCAGCGCCTTCTGGCATTGCTGGCATTGCGTAGTTTTCGTTCATTACCGTTAGGTAGTAGAACACGTTCTCTTGGTTCTCACCGTACATGCGACGGATACCGTCTTGCATGATTACTGCAACTTCGTAAGCGAATGTTGGGTCGTAAGAGATACAGTTAGGAACTGTATTCGCCATGATGTGCGAGTGACCATCTTCGTGCTGTAGACCTTCACCGTTTAGCGTTGTACGACCTGCAGTAGCACCTAGTAGGAAACCACGAGCTTGTTGGTCACCAGCCATCCACGCCATATCACCTACACGTTGGAAACCAAACATTGAGTAGTAGATGTAGAACGGGATCATTGGTAGATCGTTCGTGCTGTATGACGTTGCTGCTGCAACCCATGAAGCCATTGAACCTAGTTCGTTGATACCTTCTTGTAGAACCTGACCTGAAGTTGCTTCTTTGTAGTAAGAAACGATGTCGCGATCTTGAGGTGTGTAGTTCTGACCGTGCGGGTTGTAAATACCGATCTGACGGAATAAACCTTCCATACCGAACGTACGAGCTTCGTCACAGATGATAGGAACGATGTTCTTACCAATGTTCTTGTTCTTAAGCAGGATATTAAGAGTACGAACGTAAGCCATTGTTGTAGAGATATCACGCTTCTGCTCACTTAGTAGCGGAGCGAACTCTTCTAGCTCAGGTGTTTTGAATTCTTGAGTGAACTTAGGTAGACGCTGTGGCGTGTAACCTTTTAGTTCTTTACGACGAGCGTGTAGGTATTCGTACTCCGCTGTACCTTCTTCAAGTTTCAGGTATGGAAGTTCTTTCACTGCTTCGTCAGTTAGGATGTCTTGAAGACCTAGACGATCACGTAGGTGTAGTACGTGAGTCATATCCATCTTCTTAACTTGGTGCGCGATGTTCTTACCTTCAGCCGCTTCACCCATGCCGTAACCTTTAACAGTCTTCGCTAGGATTACTGTTGGACGACCTTTAGTTTCTGCTGCGTTTTTGTAAGCTGCGTACAGTTTAGAAGACTCGTGACCACCGCGCTTAAGTGCGAAGATTTCGTCATCAGTCATGTCTGCAACTAGTGCTGCAGTCTCTGGGTACTTACCAAAGAAGTGTTCACGTACGTAAGCACCGTCTTTAGATTTAAATGTTTGGTAGTCACCATCTACAGTTTCGTTCATCAACTGTAGAAGCTTGCCTGTTGTATCTTTAGCAAGTAGAGCATCCCAGTTGCTACCCCAGATAACTTTAACAACGTTCCAGCCAGCGCCTTTGAATAGACCTTCTAGCTCTTGGATGATGCTACCGTTACCCATTACAGGACCGTCTAGACGCTGTAGGTTACAGTTGATTAGGAATGTTAGGTTGTCTAGTTTCTCACGCGCAGCGAAAGAAAGTGAACCACGTGATTCTGGCTCATCCATTTCACCGTCACCTAGGAACGCGTATACACGCTGTGCAGACGTGTCTTTCAGACCACGACCGTCTAGGTACTTAAGGAAACGCGCTTGGTAGATCGCAGAAATTGGACCAAGACCCATAGATACTGTTGGGAACTGCCAGAACTCAGGCATCAATTTAGGGTGCGGGTATGATGGGATACCTTTACCGTCTACTTCTTGACGGAAGTTGTCTAGCTGCTCTTCAGTTAGACGACCTTCAACGAATGCACGAGCGTAGATGCCCGGAGAGATGTGACCTTGGTAGTAAACTAGATCGCCACCGTCCGTCTCATTTGGAGCGCGGAAGAAGTGGTTGAAACAAACTTCGTAGAACGCCGCTGCTGACTGGTAAGAAGCCATGTGACCACCTAGGTCTAGGTCTTTCTTAGAAGCACGCAATACGATCATGATTGCGTTCCAGCGAATAATCGAACGAATACGACGCTCAAGAGTTACGTCACCAGGGTAAGCTGGTTCTTGTGCTGCTGGAATAGTGTTGATGTAGTTTGTGTTGATGCCAGTTGGCATATCAACGCCGTCTAGACGTGCTTTTTCTAGAACGGTTTCTAGTAGAAACTGTGCACGTTCTACACCTTCTTCACGAACAACTGATTCAAGGGCTTGCAGCCAATCTTGAGTTTCCAGTGCATCTACGTCATGCTTCATGTCAGACATGGCGATCTATCCTTCTGTTGGTTGGATCTACTTATTTAAGTAAGCGGTTCTTGTATTAAGAATCGTTACCTTGCTGAATTCGACGCAGAGAACGCTCTCGTCGAGACTCTTCTCGAGTCAAATCCAACAATGTTTCTTCAATATAAGCTAAATGTGAGTGAGACATTTCACGTGCCTTTTCAGGCTGACCAGAAACAATCGCATCCACGATATTAGCTCTGTGTTTACTTACTTTATCGACCACTTCATCGCGGCGATGTAAGAGCTTTAGATTCTGTAGAACATTTTGCTCAAGCAAAGGCGCAAGGCTGCGAACAATATGAAGCAGGACGACATTGTGTGCCGCTTCAGTCAAAGCAATCAGAAACTGCATCACTGCAGCGGCTTCTGCCTCAACGTTATCGCCTTTTTGCTCTTCGCTAATTTGATTCAAACAAGCTTGAATGCGTGCAAAATCTTCATCGGTACCACGCAAAGCTGCAAAGTACGCTGAAATCCCCTCCATCGCATGGCGCGATTCAAGTAGGTCTAACTGCGTTTCTGAGTGAGTCGACAACAAGTTCAACAACGGATCTGAAAAGCTTTTCCAGATGTTTTCACTAACGAATGTGCCACCGCCTTGACGACGAGTAAGCAAACGCTTTGCTTCTAAGCGTTGAATGGCTTCACGGACAGATGGACGAGACACATCGAACTGCTTAGCGAGTTCGCGCTCTGGTGGCAACTGCTGCCCCGGAGACAATGTTCCTTCCACAATCAACCTTTCTAACTCTTGTTCAATAACATCAGAGAGTTTTGGCTGACGAATCCTTTGATAAGCCATAATTTATTGTTCTTCTACTCTTGCAGGTAATTGGTAATACCAATTTTAAGATGGTGCAGAAATTAACATAATTAAAACGCCACTGTCCAGCCAAAAATTGACCCAAATCATAGAATGGACTTACAACCAACACTCTGATAACAATCGACTATTAAAACGGCAATAAAATTGGTATGACCAATTACATAAACAAAACAGATGGGAGCTCTGCGTGCTAGTAAATTTGATCAACAAAAACAAAAAATGACAAAATTATCTGTACACTTTTGCACCGATCGCCAATTTAAGCGTTCAAAATGTAGTTAACTTTTAACAAGCGCTCATATTTCTCGTATCGAAAAAAGGCATACCTGAGTGTATGCCTTATTTATTTCTGTTTTTTGAATTTACACTTTCGCTACAAGTTAGCGTTTTATCTGGTGCCGGAACTTGACCCAGTCAAAGCTTAGACCAGGATCGGCTTTTCTCAAGGGAGCGATATACTGATGCCCCGTGATTCTCGGCAAGGTGATTTTTGGGTAGGAATGCATAACAGCTTGGGTCAATGCAGTAAGTGATTGATATTGCTCTTCTGTGTACGCAACAAACTCGGTACCTTCCAACTCAATACCAATTGAATAGTCATTACAGCGTTCTCGGCCAGCGAAGCTGGATTGCCCTGCATGCCATGCTCTGTCTAAAAAAGAAACAAATTGAACAATCTCGCCATCACGTTTAATTAAACAATGTGCCGAAACACCCATTTTGTGAATTACTTCAAAAAATGGGTGTGCATTGGGATCAAGGTTGCCCGTGAAAAAGTCTTCTATATATGAGTCACCAAATTGACCTGGTGGCAGGCTGATGTTGTGAACCACCAGCAGAGAGATGTCATTTTTATCAGAACGAGCATCAAAAAATGGCGATGGGACGTGCTTTGCCTCCGTCAACCAACCATTCTCGATTTTTAGGCACATATCAACCTCTCTACTTTGCAAATTAACTGCTGAAATTATTGACACCGGAGAGTATCATTCGTTGCCATCTCCCTTTCAAGACAAGATTTGCGATGAAGAACACACACAACAGCCAAGAACGCCTAGAATACCTTAAGCAACAACTTCCATTAGAAATCACTCGCGCCGTAGCCGATACCCTAAAAGAAGATCTAGGTGGTACATTGGATGCAGACAAAGACATCACCGCATCGCTTATCCCAGCTGACGCTATTAACACGGCAACCATCATCACTCGTGAACACGGTGTGTTTTGTGGCCAAGCATGGGCAGATGAAGTATTTAAACAACTGGGTGGCAAAGTGACCATCGAGTGGCATGTAAAAGATGGCGACAAGGTTGAACCAAATCAAACACTTTGCACACTGACAGGTCCTGCTCGTGATTTGCTCACTGGCGAGCGCAACGCGATGAACTTTATTCAAACCCTGTCAGGTTGCGCGACCATTACCGCTGAGTACGCAGAGAAAATTGCTCACACTGAGTGCCGTCTATTAGATACTCGTAAAACCATTCCGGGCTTACGCAGTGCGCTAAAATACGCAGTAGCCTGTGGCGGTGGTTTCAATCATCGTATCGGTGTATTCGATGCCTACCTTATTAAAGAAAACCACATCATTGCATGTGGCGGGATTACTCAAGCGATCACTACCGCAAAAGAATTGAACCCAGGTAAGCCTGTTGAGGTTGAGACGGAAAGCTTGGACGAGCTAAAAGAGGCGATCGAAGCGGGTGCAGACATCATCATGCTAGATAACTTCACGACAGATATGATGCGTGAAGCGGTCGCGATCAACGCAGGTCGTGCGGCGTTAGAAAACTCAGGTAACGTCACTCTAGAAACCATCGCTGAATATGCAGAAACCGGTGTCGATTACATCTCGGTGGGTGCTTTGACTAAGCACCTAAAAGCGATGGATCTTTCGATGCGCTTCAAGTAATTCCAGAGAGCCAAGCAAGACTAACTCTCTTAATCTCATAGAGTTACGCTTCAAACCGCAATAAAGAGCCGTAAGGCTCTTTATTTTTATCCGCTTAAAAAATAACACCACTCGCAAAACCTTGCATGCAATATGCAACTACAGTGCAAAGATTTTTATCTCACTCGAGAGCCACTTCGTTTCCAGTTTCCACTTGTTTCTACTCTTTTTACTCTTCTGCCCTATGCATAAGCATTAACTAAATTTATCTTAAGGAAAGAAGATGAAAACGAATAAACAGAAAAAGCAGCAAGGTTTTACGCTGATTGAATTGATGATTGTAGTGGCTGTGATTGGTGTCTTGGCGGCGATTGCTGTTCCACAATATCAAAAATATGTGGCCAAAAGTGAGGCTGCTTCAGCGCTAGCATCAATTACAGGGCACAGAATAAATGTTGAGACTTACGTAGTTGAAAATGGTTCATTTCCAACAACTGCGGAACTACCAGTCCCAACGTCTCCATTTGGTGTTATTAGCTATACAGCTTCTGCTTCTGGAGCAAGCTCATCTTCAGGGGCGATAAAGTTTACGTTCAATAGCTCAGGCGTTAGCCCTGACGTAATTAGTAAAGACGTAACTCTTGGACGTGACGGCACAGGTCAATGGAACTGTACCTCTGGAATCACCGCCACAGGCGTAAAACCGAAAGCGTGCTCATAAGAAATTTAACAGTGTTAACCAACCTCTCAACAGTTCTTCGCCAAGCTGGAATACTGACTTTTTCCCAAGAAGAACTGTTACTTGAGCAAGCTAAAGCTTCTGGTATATCAATGCCAGAAGCTTTACTCAATTCTGGCTTTTTCCAATCTCATGAATTAACAGAGCACCTAAGCTCTGTTTTTGGGCTTTCTTGCACTTCTCTCAATCAATACGAATACGCTTCGTTATGCCAAACGCTGGGCTTACGCGATCTGATCACTCGGCACAACGCTCTGCCGCTTAATCGCACCTCATCAACTTTGATTCTCGCGGTTGCTGACCCAACCAACCTTCAAGCCGAAGACGACTTTCGTTTTGCGACAGGCTTGCAAGTCGAACTTGTTCTGGCTGATTTTCGCGAGCTGACCGCTGCGATTCGGCGCCTATATGGTCGAGCACTTGGGCAGGAAAAGTCGGGATTAAAAGAAATAAACCAAGACGAACTCGCAAGCTTGGTTGAGATTGGGGATGATGAGATTGAGAATATCGAAGATCTCAGCCAAGACGAATCACCGGTCAGTCGTTACATCAACCAAATCTTACTCGATGCCGTTCGTAAAGGGGCTTCCGATATCCACTTCGAGCCCTACGAAAATATGTACAGAGTCCGTTTGCGCTGCGACGGCATTTTGATTGAAATTCAACAGCCACCTAGCCACTTAAGTCGCCGTCTCTCTGCCCGAATAAAGATCCTATCTAAGCTCGATATTGCTGAACGTCGCTTACCTCAAGATGGACGGATCAAACTTAAGTTAAACCAAGACACCGCCATTGATATGCGCGTTTCCACACTGCCAACCCTATTTGGGGAGAAGATCGTACTGCGTTTGCTCGACAGCAGTTCTGCAGCATTAGATATCAATAAACTTGGTTATAGCGACCAACAGAAACAGCTTTATTTGGATGCTCTGCGTCGGCCACAAGGCATGATTCTGATGACAGGTCCAACAGGTAGTGGCAAAACCGTTTCTCTTTATACAGGGCTAAGCATTCTTAACAAACCAGAGATCAACATCTCGACTGCGGAAGACCCTGTGGAGATTAACTTACCCGGCATTAACCAAGTTCAAGTTCAGCCGAAGATCGGTTTTGGCTTTGCTGAAGCACTTCGTTCTTTCTTGCGTCAGGATCCTGATGTTGTCATGGTGGGTGAGATCCGGGACCTCGATACGGCAGAAATCGCGATCAAAGCATCGCAAACTGGTCACTTGGTTCTTTCCACTTTACATACCAACTCGGCCGCTGAAACCGTAATCCGCTTATCCAACATGGGTGTTGAAAGCTTTAACCTTGCCTCCTCACTCAGTTTGATCATCGCCCAGCGGTTAGCACGTAAACTCTGCCCACACTGCAGGCAGCCGCAAGAACCAAATGCCCAACTGAAGCATATTGGGATCATCAACACAGAGCATGTCTTTAAAGCCAATCCAGATGGTTGTAACGAGTGTACCCACGGTTATTCAGGTCGAACGGGCATCTATGAAGTGATGAAGTTTGATGAATCCCTATCTGAGGCGCTCATAAAAGGAGCTTCAGTACACGAATTAGAACAACTCGCTATCGCCAAAGGGATGCAAACCCTACAAATGTCTGGCATAGAAAAACTCAAACAAGGCGTCACTAGCTTCAGTGAATTACAACGCGTTCTCTACTTTTAACTTTTTCAGAAATTTTAGGCAGTCACTCCGCTTATGAAAACCATCACTCCTCAACTTAAGAACTACCGTTGGAAAGGCATCAATAGCTCGGGCAAAAAGACCTCAGGTAATGTCCTCGCCATGACCGAAATTGAAGTGAGAGAACGCCTCGACGCGCAGCACATAAAAATTAAGAAACTGAAAAAAGGTAGTATTTCTTTTGTCACCAAACTGAGCCACAGAGTCAAAGGTAAAGACATCACGGTGTTTACTCGCCAAATAGCTACCATGCTGATGACAGGCGTCCCTATTGTTCAGGCACTTAAGTTGGTTTCAGAAAACCATAAAAAAGCGGAAATGAAATCGATTTTAATGAGTGTGACACGGGCGGTAGAGGCCGGAACGCCAATGTCGAAAGCCATGCGTACAGCTAGCACGCATTTTGACCCGCTTTATACCGATTTAATCGCAACGGGCGAGCAGTCAGGTAACTTATCCCAAGTCTTCGAGCGCTTGGCAACCTACAGAGAAAAAAGCGAACAGTTACGCGCGAAAGTGATCAAAGCGCTTATTTATCCGGCTATGGTTGTCTTGGTTGCCTTAGGGGTTTCCTACCTAATGCTGACCCGGGTCATTCCTGAGTTTGAAAAGATGTTTGTAGGCTTTGGCGCGGATTTACCTGCTTTTACTCAGATGGTATTAGACCTCTCTGCTTGGACTCAAAACTGGGGGCCCTTCATTGGACTCGGTTTCTTGAGTCTTTTGATCGGCTCAAAAGTCATATCGAACCGCTCTGATTCTTTCAAGCTATTACTCGCTCGATCCAGTTTAAAGATTCCCATCTTGGGACCTGTTTTATCCAAAGCCGCCATTGCCAAGTTTAGCCGTACGCTTGCGACCAGTTTTAGTGCTGGCATCCCAATCCTCACCGCGTTAAAAACCACCTCAAAAACCTCGGGTAACATGCACTATCAATTGGCAATCGAAGAGGTATACCGAGATACGGCTGCGGGCATGCCAATGTATATTGCGATGCGCAACTGCAATGTCTTCCCCGAACTAGTATTACAAATGGTCATGATTGGCGAAGAATCTGGCCGCTTGGATGACATGCTCAACAAGATTGCAGCAATTTACGAGTTTGAAGTCGACAATACCGTCGATAACCTAAGTAAGATTTTGGAGCCGCTGATCATCGTTTTTCTCGGTGTCGTTGTTGGCGGTTTGGTCACAGCAATGTACTTGCCAATCTTTAACTTGATGAGCGTATTGGGATAGAATGATCCTTTAGCAAATTAATTCCTTCAAAACAGCATCTTGCTTGTTTGATTCATCGCTCAAGAGACAGATATGGAAGTATTCCAGTACTACCCATGGCTATTCGTTGTATTTGCCACGGTTTTTGGTTTGATCGTGGGTAGTTTCCTCAACGTTGTTATTTATCGATTACCCAAAATCATGGAATTAGAATGGCGACGCGAATGCGCGGAATCATTCCCTGAATACAAAATCGAACCACCAAAAGAGAAACTGACATTAAGCGTACCACGCTCATCTTGTCAGCAATGTGGCACGCAAATTCGTATTCGTGACAATATCCCAGTGATTAGTTGGTTGCTTCTACGCGGTAAATGCCACAACTGCCAATCTCCTATCAGTGCACGCTACCCTCTTATTGAACTGCTTAGTGCCTTTTGTTCGGGTTTTATCGCTTTTCACTTCGGTTTTAGCTACTTCACTGTCGCGCTGGTTTTCTTTACCTTTGTATTGATTGCTGCCACGTTTATCGATCTCGATACCATGTTGTTGCCAGACCAGCTTACATTGCCATTAATGTGGGCAGGTATTGCGCTCGCGCTTTCTGGTATCAGCCCAGTTAACCTACAAGACTCCATCATTGGTGCTATGGCAGGTTATCTGTGTCTTTGGAGTGTTTACTGGTTGTTTAAGCTCCTTACAGGCAAAGAAGGCATGGGCTATGGCGACTTTAAACTCCTTGCAGCATTAGGTGCTTGGCTAGGTTGGCAATCACTACCAATGATCATTTTGCTTTCATCAGTAGTGGGCGTCATCTTTGGTCTTATCCAACTGCGTTTGCAAAAACAAGGTATCGAGAAAGCCTTTCCTTTCGGCCCTTACCTTGCAATTGCGGGATGGGTGAGCCTAATTTGGGGCCATCAAATCCTCAACTGGTACTTTACGTCGATTCTAGGAGTGTAAATGGCTTTTGTTATTGGCTTAACCGGCGGTATTGCGAGTGGCAAAACCACGGTGGCAAACCTATTCAAACAGCAGTTCAAAATCGACATTGTCGATGCTGATATCGTAGCTCGCGAAGTTGTAGAACCGGGAACTCCCGGACTTAATGCCATCATCGAACACTTTGGTGCGGATATTGTTCGCGATGATCAGACACTTGATAGAGCCAAATTAAGAGAAAAGATTTTCTCTAATCCAGAAGAGAAAGCATGGCTTAATGGTTTATTGCATCCGATGATTCGTGAAAAGATGATCGAAGACTTGGAGCAAGTCACATCGGACTACGCGCTTTTAGTTGTACCTTTATTGGTAGAGAATAAGCTTGATAGCTTATGTGATCGCGTTCTTGTTGTGGATGTTGACCCACAAACCCAGATCTCAAGAACCGTAAAACGCGATAATGTCAGCGAAGAGCAAGCAAAAGCCATCTTGGCATCCCAAGCTTCTCGTGAGCAACGACTTGCTCTGGCCGATGATGTGGTGAAGAATAATCCAGATGACCCAGATCTTTTGCTTCAAATCACAGATTTACACGAAAAGTACCTAGCCATGTGTAAGAAAAATCTGCGAAAATAGGAATGAAACTCACCAAGGCTAATGTCGATGACCACGCACAAATTTGAACATCCATTAAATGAAAAAACTCGCATCTATTTAAGAGTTGAGTCTTTGCTGCGTCAGGCTCATCTAGCCTCTGGTTTTGCAGATAACCATCAATATCAGCTGTTCTTTCGTGCCCTTTTCGATATGGTCGAGATCTTCGAGCAAATCCAGCTAAAAAGCGAACTCGCTAAAGATCTTGAAAAGCAGCGTTTAGCTTATCGTAACTGGCTCAATGTTGATGGCGTAGATCAACAAGCACTGAATGAGCTTCTAAAAGAGATCGATGTCGTACACAGCCAATTGATGACAGCTGAGCGCTTCGGCCAAGCATTAAAAGAAGACCGCTTCTTAAGTTCAATTCGCCAGCGTTTCAATCTACCTGGTGGTTCATGTTGTTTCGACCTACCCGCTTTGCATTATTGGCTTCATTTACCGATTGAGCGCAAAAAGCACGATGCTAACCAATGGCAAGTCAGCTTAAAGCCACTTTCTGATGCGTTAGCGCTATGGTTAAAACTTACTCGCGAAACGGGTCACTTCAAAGCACAAATCGCCCGCGCAGGCTTTTTCCAAAGTGATGCTGATGAAGCCAATATTTTACGTTTACACATCCCAATGGAATACGGTGTCTACCCGATGATTTCGGGTCATAAGAACCGTTTCGCCATCAAGTTTATGGCTTTTGAAAGTGGTCAAGCTTGCACGCAAGATGTCGAGTTTGAACTTGCTGTTTGTAGCTAAGCTCAACTAGCACTACTATTGCCTTAATACCTTTGAACACCGAATAAATAGGACGAATGACGATGTCTAAAATTACAGTCGTTCCATGCCCACAATGTGGCGCTGACGTTGAGTGGGGCGAACAAAGCCCTCACCGCCCTTTCTGCAGTAAACAATGCCAAATGATTGATTTTGGTGAATGGGCAGATGAAGAAAACGCCATCGCCGGTGCACCGGATATGTCGGATAGCGATGGTTGGTCTGAAGACCAGTACTAAAGAATTGAGAAGCTAGAGTCGAGAAACAAGGACGCTAAGCTTCGAGAATAATAAAGGGGTTGATGTGAGAGCATCGGCCCTTTTTGTTTTTCGGGATTCGGGATTCGGGATTCGGGATTCGGTTCATTTTGCCTTTCTAAGGACAAGTTCTGTCAACACCTTCGAGACCAAACTTCTTGCACTAACCATCCAACAACACCTCTCGGTTCCTAAAGCGAAGCGCTCTCAAATCTCGAAGCGTAGCATTCCCGCATCTCGAAGGACGAAGTCCGTTCCCTAACTTTTTCACGCATAAAAAAACGGAGCCCAAATGGGCTCCGTTTACTATGAGAACGCTAGTTATAGCATTACTTCTTAGCAAGTTTCTCTTTGATACGAGCTGACTTACCAGAACGCTCACGTAGGTAGTACAACTTGGCACGACGTACTGCACCACGGCGTTTAACTTCGATGCTATCAACAACTGGAGAGTGAGTTTGGAACGTACGCTCAACACCTTCACCGTTAGAGATCTTACGTACAGTGAAAGCAGAGTGAAGACCACGGTTACGGATTGCGATTACAACGCCTTCAAAAGCCTGTAGACGCTCACGCTCACCTTCTTTAACTTTAACCTGAACTACAACAGTGTCACCTGGTGCAAATTTAGGCAGGCCTGATTTCATTTGCTCTTCTTCAAGAGCCTTGATGATGTTACTCATTTTTTAAATTCCTAGAATAAACTGATACTAAATAAATTAGGTTACTTTGCGTTATGTTCACTAATGAACTCAGCAAGTAATTGTTCCTGTTCGTCAGTCAGAGCTAGGTTTTCCAGGAGCTCTGGTCTTCTTAGCCAAGTTCGGCCTAGCGACTGTTTTAGTCGCCATTGACGAATGTCCTTGTGGTTGCCTGACATCAGTACCGCTGGTACTTCTTTATCATCCAACACTTCAGGACGCGTATAGTGAGGGCAATCTAACAAGCCATTTGCAAAAGAGTCTTCTTCTGCTGACGCAAAATCCCCTAGAACACCCGGAACAAACCGAGAGACAGAATCGATTAACGTCATGGCTGGTATCTCACCACCCGTCATCACAAAATCACCAATCGACCATTCTTCGTCGACTTCAGATTGAATGATGCGCTCATCTACCCCTTCGTAACGGCCACAAATCAGAAGTAAATTCTCATTCGTTGCCAGTTCTTCAACCCCTTTTTGGTCGAGTTTGCGACCTTGAGGAGAAAGGTAAATGACTTTCGTCTTACCCGGTGAGGCTGCTTTCGCGGTATGAATGGCATCGCGCAAAGGCTGAACCATCATTAGCATACCAGGGCCACCACCGTAAGGTCGGTCATCGACAGTGCGATGTTTGTCGTGAGTGAAATCGCGAGGATTCCAAGTCTCAATCGACAAAAGACCTTTTTTAACCGCTTGACCTGTTACCCCAAAATCAGTAACAGAACGGAACATTTCAGGAAACAGGCTAATTACGCCAACCCACATGTTTATCTCGCTCTGTAATTTTGGAGATTAGAATCCAGGATCCCAGTCAACTTCGATCCGTTGAGCTTCGCGATCAACTTTGATGATCACTTGCTCTTCAAGGAACGGGATTAATCGTTCCTTCTGCCCGAAAGCATCTTTAAGATTTGCTTTAACAACCAGAACATCGTTTGAGCCAGTTTCTAGAATGTCAGATACGACACCTAGATCGTAACCTTTAGTGGTTACAACTTGCATCCCAAACAATTCACGCCAGTAGAACTCATCTTCTGACAATTCAGGAAGTACCGCAGGGTCGATAGCAATTTCAAAGTTTGTCATTAGATGCGCGTCTTCACGAATATCTAGACCTTCCAGCTTAGCCACCATACCTTTGTTATGGCGCTTCCAGCTTTCTACTTTGTACTCAACCCACGTACCCTTTTGGTTAATAAACCAAGGGCTGTAATCGAAAATGCTTTCAGCATTGTCTGTGTAGGAAAAAACTTTAAGCCAACCACGAATGCCGTAAGTAGCACCAAACTTGCCTACAACAATCTTTTCGTTGCTCATTGTTTCTTTACCTTTCATCGACATAAACTAGTTTCTACTTCTAAAGTAAAAAATTAAGCCGCTTTTTGAGCGTCTTTAACTAGCTTAGCAACGCGGTCAGATAGAGACGCGCCTTGACCAACCCAGTGGTTAACGCGGTCTAGGTCTAGACGTAGACCTTCTTCTTGACCTTGTGCAGTTGGGTTAAAGAAACCAACTTTCTCGATGAAACGGCCAGTTGCAGCGTTGCGGCTGTCCGCTACTACGATTTGATAAAATGGACGCTTTTTAGCGCCGTGACGTGCCAAACGAATGGTTACCATGTCGTCCTCTTTGCTTTCTCAAAAATAAAATTAACCCCAATAATCATTCATAAAACTGAACAATCTGGGGTCTCGTGCCAAAATAAAGCTCCGGAATTTTACTCTTATCCCGAAGCAATGCAAGGGATTTAGTTACTTTTTCACCAACATAAATTGAAATTCAAGTTTGTGATGTAGCTAACACCCTGAAACTAAAGTCTAGGCAATCGTTTAACGACCAAATGGATTGAAGCCACCGCCTCCACCCATACCGCCGCCGCCCATCATGCCTTGCATGTTGCGCATCATGCCTTTCATGCCGCCCTTTTGCATTTTCTTCATCATCTTCTGCATTTGGGTGAACTGTTTCAGCAGACGGTTAACGTCTTGAACCTGAACACCTGAACCTGCAGCGATACGCTTCTTACGCGAACCTTTGATGATTTCTGGGCGTTGACGTTCTTTCATTGTCATTGAGCTGATGATCGCTTCCATCTGCTTAAACATCTTGTCGTCAACTTTGTCTTTCACGTCTGATGGTAGCTGAGACATGCCTGGTAGCTTGTCTAGCATGCCCATCATGCCACCCATGTTTTGCATTTGACCTAGCTGTTCACGGAAGTCTTCAAGGTCAAAACCTTTCTTCTCTTTGAACTTCTTCGCTAGCTTCTCTGCTTTTTCTTGGTCTACATTGCGTTGTAGGTCTTCGATAAGTGACAGTACGTCACCCATACCTAGAATACGCGATGCAACACGATCAGGGTGGAACGGTTCTAGTGCGTCGGTTTTCTCACCCACACCTAGGAATTTAATTGGCTTGCCTGTGATGTGACGAACTGATAGCGCTGCACCACCACGTGCATCACCATCCACTTTAGTCAGAATTACACCGGTTAGCGGTAGCGCATCACCGAATGCTTTTGCTGTATTCGCCGCATCTTGACCTGTCATTGCATCAACAACAAACAGCGTCTCAACAGGGTTAATCGCTGAGTGAAGATCTTTAATCTCCCCCATCATTTCTTCATCGATAGCCAAACGACCTGCGGTATCGACAATCAACACGTCGTAGAATTTCTTCTTCGCGTGGTCGATAGCTGCGTTAGCAATATCAATTGGCTTTTGATCTGGTGAAGATGGGAAGAAGTCGACACCGATGTCTGATGCTAGGGTTTCTAGCTGTTTGATTGCCGCAGGACGGTAAACGTCGGCAGACACAACCAAGACTTTCTTCTTATCACGCTCTTTTAGTAGCTTAGAAAGCTTACCTACCGATGTGGTTTTACCCGCACCTTGTAGACCTGCCATCAAAAGCACTGCTGGCGGTTGTGCTGCTAGGTTAAGCGCTTCGTTAGACTCACCCATTACCGCTTCAAGCTCAGCTTGAACGATCTTGATGAACTCTTGACCCGGCGTTAGGGATTTAGAAACTTCTACGCCAACCGCTTTTTCTTTAACGCGGTTTACAAATTCACGTACAACAGGAAGCGCAACGTCCGCTTCCAATAGTGCCATGCGTACTTCACGTAGGGTTTCTTTAATGTTGTCTTCGGTCAGACGACCTTTGCCACTGATATTCTTCAGCGTTTTGGATAATCGATCCGTTAAATTCTCAAACATCTTTGTCTCTTCGCTAAAATGGCGATTAATTAGTGTGAGTATACCTTAGCCAACGTCACAGTCATACCCGAACACTGCTCTTATCCTTAACTTGAGGGCTAACTCGTTAATTTCAATATCTCATCTCTCGTGATTGATGAGGCATCGCCCATAGCCCCAAAGAGTAATGCAAGGTATAATTTTCACCATTGTGCACAATAACTCTTAAGATTCATGGATAGCTTAATTGCCATCGCAGCCGCCATTCTTTACGTTTTGGCAATTGCGACCATCATTCCCGGACTCTCTCAGCAGTCTGGAATCAAAGCGAAAACCGTATTTGCCAGCGCGGCATGTGCGTTGGTTTTTCACGCTTGGATTCTGAGTGATCTGATTTTCGACGGTTCAGGACAAAACCTCAGCATTCTTAATGTTGCCTCTTTGATCAGCTTTATTATTTCGCTGGTAATGAGTGTGGCGATGTTAAAGAACCGCCTATGGTTCCTTCTTCCTGTGGTTTATAGCTTTGCTGCCATCAATTTAACTGCTGCTACATTCTTACCAAGCACGTTTATTAAGCATTTAGAGAACGACCCTAAGCTACTTATTCACATTTCTTTTGCGCTGTTCTCCTACGCGACTTTGACCATTGGTGCGCTATACGCGCTGCAACTGGCATGGCTCGACCACAAGCTCAAAGCCAAGAAGTCGTTAGCAATTAATCCAAACTTGCCACCATTGATGATGGTTGAACGACAACTATTCAAGATTATCTTGATTGGTAACCTATTACTCACAGGCACATTAATTACTGGCTTTGTCTTCGTACAAGACATGTTTGCTCAGGGTAAAGCACACAAAGGCATCCTTTCTTTCATCGCTTGGATTGTGTACTCAATTCTGCTTTGGGGACACTACCAGAAAGGCTGGCGTGGTAAGAAGGTTACTTGGTTTGCCGTTGCGGGAGCGACATTGTTAACCTTGGCCTACTTCGGTAGTCGCTTTGTGAAAGAGATCATTTTAAGTTGATGTTCTCCATCTATAAAATTGCAATTAATAAGGAGCCTTGTGCTCCTTATCCTTTATATTGATGGGCAAATAAAATAGAGTACCCCTTATTCCATTGACTTAATGACCAAGCTCGGTCATAAATTAACCAAATACATACAAGGAACTGCTGCGTTTTGGACGACATATCTACGGGTATCTTATTTGCGCTACTCGCGTGTCTTATCGTCATATCAGGTTACTTCTCCGGTTCAGAAACAGGGATGATGTCTTTGAACCGCTACCGCTTAAAGCACTTAGCCAATAATGGGCATAAAGGGGCGAAGCGAGTCGAAAAACTACTAGACCGCCCAGATCGCCTGATTGGTCTTATCCTTATCGGCAACAACCTCGTGAATATCCTAGCCTCTGCCATCGCAACCATTCTTGGTATGCGTTTGTATGGTGATTTAGGTGTCGCTATAGCAACAGGTGCACTCACCATGGTTGTCTTGGTGTTTGCCGAAGTCACGCCGAAAACTATCGCATCGCTTTACCCAGAGCGTGTTTCTTACGCAAGTAGTATCCTTCTTACTATTCTGATGAAGATACTGTCACCACTGGTGATGTTGGTGAACTTCATTACCAACGGCTTTATTCGTTTGATTGGCGTGAAAGCGGATCACAACACTGAAGATCACTTAAGCTCAGAAGAACTGCGTACCGTGGTCAACGAAGCGGGCGGCCTTATTCCTCGTCGCCACCAAGACATGCTGGTTTCGATTTTGGATCTTGAACACGTCACCGTGAACGACATCATGGTGCCACGTAATGAGATCACTGGCATCGACATCAATGACGATTGGAAATCTATCGTCCGCCAACTGACTCACTCTCCTCATGGCCGCATTGTGCTGTATCGTGACCAGATTGATGAAGCGGTGGGTATGCTGCGTCTGCGCGAAGCGTACCGTTTGATGCTAGAGAAGAACGAGTTCAACAAAGAAACACTGCTACGAGCCGCCGATGAGGTGTACTACATCCCAGAAGGCACACCTCTGAATGTGCAGATGTTAAAGTTCCAGCGCAACAAACAGCGCATTGGTTTGATTGTCGATGAGTATGGCGACATTAATGGCTTGGTAACGTTGGAAGATATCTTGGAAGAGATCGTTGGCGAATTTACCACTTCTATCGCACCAAGTTTATCGGAAGAAATTACTCCGCAAGGTGATGGTAGTTTCTTGATAGAAGGCAGCGCCAATATCCGAGATATCAATAAAGGCTTGAAGTGGAAACTACCGACTGATGGTCCACGTACTTTGAATGGTCTGATTCTAGAACATTTAGAAGACATTCCAGAAAGCCATTTAAGCGTGCAAGTCGCTGGGCATCCAATGGAAATTGTCGACATTGAAGAGAATCGCATAAAGCTTGTTAAGGTGTACCAAAAACTCAAGAAAAGTAGCGATAAATAGCGTCGAAAAAACAAAAAAGAGCCTGACATTGTCAGGCTCTTTTTTATGCGTTTGAATCTACGCTCTTATCTGAAAGACAGATTAGTCGATACGTAGCTCTTTTAGCATTGACTCTGGCAGCGCAAGCTCGTCATTCTTATTGACTGATACACCGGCTTCTAGAATGTTCTTCGCGATTTGCTTTGCTTCATCCAGAGAGTGCATTGCTGCTGTACCACATTGGTACTCGTTCAACTCAGGGATCTTGTTTTGGTTTTCTACTTTCAAAACATCTTCCATCGCAGCAATCCAAGCGTCAGCCACTTGTTGCTCTGAAGGCGTGCCAATCAAACTCATGTAGAAACCAGTGCGACAGCCCATTGGTGAAATATCAATGATCTCAACACTCTCACCATTTAAGTGATTACGCATAAAGCCTGCGTACAAGTGCTCTAATGTATGAATCCCTTTCTCAGAAAGGATGTCTTTGTTTGGCGCAGTGAAACGTAGGTCAAATACCGTGATGGTGTCCCCTTTTGGAGTTTGCATCGTTTTAGCCACACGGACTGCTGGTGCATTCATGCGTGTGTGGTCTACGGTAAAACTGTCTAATAAAGGCATTACATCTCTCCTGATTGTAATCACCAACACTCACAAGTATTGGTCGTTATTTCTGTTCATTCCCTCACTCATAATCCATGGATTGAGTGAGCTAAAAGAACCAGCCGCTGTTGTCTTCTAATTCCTGACGACATTGTTTCAGCTGCCAGCCATAAGTCTTTGCGGTTTGCTCTACGCGTCTTGCAACCTTAATCAAGCTTGGTTTGCTGTTATAAGTTCCACGTTTGTAACCGCCACGCCCCTCGTGATAGGCAAGGTACTGGTTGTAAGGATCCCACAACGAGATGCCCAATTGGCGACGAGTTTCATGGGTATACCAACCGACAAACATCATGGAGTCGTCAAAGTTAGTACGTGAACCGCCTTGTCCCGTTGCATCTTGGAAATCATCCCAAGCAGGATCTTGAGCCTGGGCATAGCCGTATGCGCTGCTTACACGCCCCCATGGAATAAAGCCAAGAATGTAATCTTTTGGTGGTCGAGCGTCGTGGCGAAAGCTACTTTCTTGCTTAATGATCGCCATGGCCACGTTGATTGGCGTGCCCCACTCTTCTTCCATATCTTTGGCATCTTCATACCAACCAGATTTTTCTCGGAATATTTCACATAGGTTGTCTTGTTGCTTTGGGGGCGCAGTCGCACAACCGGCTAACATCACGCTCCCAAGTACAGACACCACTAACGGCTTAATGTCCAATCCCTGTCCTTACTACTGATTATTGTTGTAGGTAAGCAAAGTAATCTTCTAAGAAATCATCGAAGGATAACGTATCACTTTGCTCTGCTTGTTTTTGCTTCTCTACCGATGTCGCAACTTCCGTTTCCATAGCGTCAGCTGAATATTGCTCATAGCTGTGTGCTAGGTTTTCTTCACGGAACTTCATACCAAGCGCACAACCCACTTTACCCAAACCGCCGTGCTCTTTTGTCAGTTCAAGCAGTTGGCCAGAAATAGTCAGCTCTGGTTCATCAATCCAAGATTCTAGCTTGTCACAAACCGCTTGGTACGCATTGCCACCAGCTGCGGCATCCATTTCAACCGCAATCAAACGAAGGTCAGCGAACACACGATGAGCCCAATCTTGCAGAGACAGACGCTCGCCTTGGCAACCGATTTGCAGCATCAAGCCTTTCTCGCGACCAGAAACAATGACTTTGTTCCAGTTGTCACGCCAGCATTCTAGCTCGCAGTTATCCATCGGGTCAGAGTCAGAAAGCGCAGCCCACGTTAGGAATAGGTCAAGGAAGCGAACTTGCTCTTCACTCACACCAACGGCACTGAATGGGTTCACATCTAACGAGCGAACTTCAATGTATTCCACACCGCCACGTTTAAGCGCTTCCGAAGGCTTTTCACCGCTCTTAGTCACACGTTTCGGACGAATTGGGGCGTACAGTTCATTCTCAATTTGCAGAATGTTTGAATTAAGCTGACGGTATTCACCATCGACTTTCACACCAATCTCAGCAAACTCTTCAGATGGACGACGAATCGCGTCACTCAAACCTTCAAGATACTGGTCGATACTATTAAAGCCAATCTTAAGCACGCTTTGAGCGCTGTTGGTGTAACCGAGATCACTCAGGCGCAGAGAGGTTGCTTTTGGTAGGTATAAGGTGCCACCAATTTTCTCAAATGGCAGATCCGTTTCACGTCCTTGAATGAACGAGCCACACAATGCTGGTGAAGCACCAAAGAAGTACGGGATCATCCAACCAAAGCGGTAGTAGTTACGGATTAGAGCAAAGTACGCTGTAGATTTCGTTTCTTGGCGAGCTTCTTCACCTTGCTCACCATGCAGCGCATCCCAGAACGATTCAGGGAAAGAGAAGTTGAAGTGCACACCCGAGATAATTTGCATCAAGCTACCGTAGCGGCGTTTTAAACCTTCACGGTAAAGCGTTTTCATTTTTGCTGAGTTTGATGAGCCATATTGAGCCAACTGAATATCATCTTCAGTGCCTACATAACATGGCATCGAAAGTGGCCACATTTTCTCTTCACCCATTTTGGTTTGAGTGAAGTGATGGATGTCTTTCAACTGCCCCATCAATTCAGGAATCTCATGTGATACAGGCGTAATGAATTCCAGTA
The DNA here is from genome assembly GCF_036533715.1 of Vibrio sp. M260121. Taxonomy (NCBI): domain Bacteria; kingdom Pseudomonadati; phylum Pseudomonadota; class Gammaproteobacteria; order Vibrionales; family Vibrionaceae; genus Vibrio; species Vibrio sp. M260121. The sequence goes on from NZ_JATABF010000023.1 coordinate 70,027, forward strand.
GAGATTCTGAAAAGTCTGTCGTGATCCATTTGTTTGTGAACGCTGAGCCCAAACCCTCTGGATGAGGTGTTGTTGCTAGGTGTCCATCCTGACGATAGCGCAAAGTTTCTCGCTCAACACCGCGTCCAAACTGCTTAAATACTTCTGGGTTTGATGCAACTTGTTTTAGTCGCGCAGCAAAATCAGTCAAAATGAGGTTCGCTTATATTGGGAGCAGGACACTCGCCAAGCATGGCAAGTGAAAGCTAAGTTATTGATATATAATCCATCTAGATAAATAACCCATCAAAAAGTCATTTATCTAGTTAGAAACGAATAGCGGAGAGTCTCCTCTCCGCTATTAAATGTGTACTCTATCGAATGATTTCAAGCTCTTCCACGTCTTTCCCTAACTTTTCTAGTTGAGGGCGAAGGGATTTCGCATCTCCGACGACCACGATTTGATAGTCGTACGGGTCAAACCATTTCTGTGCTAGAGCGTTGAGCGTCTGCTTATCGACGGTCTCAACAATAGCGTTTCGTTGTTGTAGATAATCTTTATCTAAGTTGTATTTCAAAATATCACTGATGAGTTTGCCTTTCTGTGTTGGCGTCTCATATTTCAGTGCATCTTTTTGACCGACCGCTTGGCGCATAAATTTCAATTCATCGTCAGTCATGCCCGATTGTGAGAACTCGTTCAACTCATTCTCCATCTCGATGATAGACGCCACCGTCGAATCCGCACGCACTTGCGCAGTAAATACAACCGATCCCGTTTCTACATTACCGGAGAAATAACCATAAGCACCATAAGTGTAGCCTTTGTCTTCACGAAGGTTTTGGTTGATACGGCTATTAAAGTTACCCGCTAGGTTAAAGTTTGCTAACTGACCTAGATAGAAATCACCTGTTGCATCGTAAGGCATGCCTTGACGAACCATCATGACCACACTTTGTGGTGCCCCTGGCTTATCCACCAAGTGCACTTTTTGCGTACCGAGTGGTGCGATAGTTTGCGGCGCGTAAAGTGGAGCGGCTTCATCTTGCCAATTTGCCCAGAAAGACAGCTGTTTCTCTAAGTCCGCTTTGCAGATATCACCAACGGCAATGATCTGTGCGCTTTGTGGCGTGTAGTGCTTCGCATAGAAATCACGAACATCATCCAACGTCAGCGCTTGAAGCCCCGCCTTGGTGCCATCTTTCGGACGTGCAAAGATAGAATCGCCATACAGCACTTGGCGACTTGCCTGCGATGCCATCCAGCTTGGTTTTTGATGTTCATACACCAAACCTTCTAGTGCTTGAGCTTTTACGCGGTCGAAGTCTTCTTGCTTAAATGCTGGCAATAGCAACATTTCTTCGACAATCTTTAGCGTTGGCGCTAGGTTTTTCTCCAGAGAAGAAACGCTGATGTCTGTGGTATACCCCGTCGCATCAACAGCAATCACACTGCCTAACTTGTCCAGCTCTGCTTGAATTTCTTCAGCTGAATGTTTTGTCGTGCCTTCTTGCAGCATCGCCGCGGTCAACTGAGCAAGACCCTCTTTACCTTTCTCAACGAATCGTGTCCCTGCTGGCAAGCTAAACTGCATGGTCACGGTTGGTGTCTCGCTGCTCATGGTCCCCAGTAACTCAGAGCCATTCTTGAAGTGGATGTCGTACAACTTCGGCATGGTTGCTTCTACTGGGGCACCAACAGGCGGCTGCACAGAGCGATCGAAGTTATCCGTCGCTCGACGGTACGCCAATTGGTCATCAGTAATCTTTTCGTACTCTGGCAAAGTACGCTTTGGTGTCACAAACGTCGCAGGTTTTACCGCAAGTTCGGTCTTACCACGTGGCACAACGCTCAGCGTTACCTTGTTCTTACCTTGAATGAAATCACTGTATGCTTTCTCTACGGATTCAGGCGTCACCGCACGAAGCTGTTCAAGTTGCTCTTCAATCAGATCCGGTTTACCAAAGAACGTTTGATTCGACGCCAGTTGCGTTACTTTACCTTTCACACTTTCTAGAGCAAAAATCGCATCAGCTTCCGTTTTGCCTTTCAATTGTTCAAGGCGATCTTTGGTTACACCGTCTTTGGCAAACTTATCAAGCGATGCCATCAACTCATCATACAACTTAGTAAGATCGCCTTTGTCACCAGAGTCTCCCATCGCGTAGACATAGAAGTTACACGACAGCTCAGCACAATCATGGAACGATCCTGCATCGACTGCTTTCTGGGTTTTAACTAAGTCTTGATAAAGCACACTGTTAGTGCCACTACCTAGTACACTTGATAGCGTATCTAGTGACGCTTGATTTGCTTCACCGTTGTAGGTTGTAGGCCATGCCACCATGACCATAGGTTGCTGAATACGGTCTTCTAAGGTGATGAATTTGCTTTCTGCTAGTTTCGCAGGCTGCTTAGGTGCATTTTCCACTTCAGGACCACGAGGGATAGAGCCGAAGTATTTATTCACCCACGCCAGCGTTTGTTCAACATCGATATCGCCACCAATGGTCAATACCGCGTTGTTTGGACCATACCAACGTAGGAAGAAAGCTTTCAGATCGTTCACATCAACGCGATCAAGATCTTCAACATAACCGATCGTCTGCCATGAATATGGGTGGCCTTCAGGGTACAGCGCTTCAGCCATACGTTCCCACATCAAACCATACGGGCGGTTATCGTAACGTTGGGCACGTTCGTTCTTCACAGTAGAGCGTTGGATCTCAAACTTACGCTGCGATACCGCATCCAACAAGAAGCCCATACGATCCGACTCTAACCACAGCATTTTCTCTAGCTGGTTAGCTGGTACGGTTTCGAAGTAGTTAGTGCGGTCACGGTTAGTGGTGCCATTTAGGGTGCCACCCGCTTCCGTAATAATTTTGAAGTGCTCTTGATCCCCCACATTCTCAGAGCCTTGGAACATCATGTGCTCAAAGAAATGAGCAAAACCTGACTTACCAATTTCTTCACGTGCTGAACCTACGTGGTAAGTCACATCAACATGAACCAATGGGTCTGAATCTTCTGGTGCCAGAATCACCGTAAGACCGTTATCGAGTTGATATTTCTGGTATGGGATTTTCACTTTGCCTTCTTCCGCTTTCGATGACTCGACGAAAGTAACTCCATCAGGCAGTGATGATACAGGGGAGTTTGATGCACAGCCCGTGATCACTAATAGTGAGCACGCGCTTACCCAAAACATTCTCATGCGCTTTCCTTAAAATAAACCGAGATAGATGGCGGCCAACAAGCTATACCTTGCGGCTTTGCCTAAAAATATAAGAACCAAACACGGCAGAAATTTCATCCTTAACCATCCTGCCGCTAAACATAGCGGGTCACCAATCACTGGTAACCAGCTAAAAAACAATCCCCAATACCCATATTTAGATAACCACTTCAATGCGGTATGAGCGTGCTTCTCATCTTGGGTTTTATTTGGAATCCACAACCCAAGCCAATAGTTAGTAAGACCGCCAAGGGTATTACCAATGGTGGCAACAATAATGATGGAAGAAACTGAGTATTGGTTTAGCGATAAGGTGGCAATCAATCCAGCCTCAGAGCCACCAGGTAACAAAGTGGCGCTGAGAAAACCGGTGATGAATAGCACCCACAATGCAGAGTCAGAAAACCACAGTGCTAGGTTTTCGAAAGCCGCATTAAAGGCTTCTAACATGTCATATCAAGCAAGATCTTGCCTCGCGTCCGTCCGGATTCGACTTGTTTGTGTGCTTCCACAACCTCATTCATCGGATAGACGTGTTGTATTTCTGTTTTCAACAATCCAACCCCAACCATATAAAGTAAGGTGTCGAGTTGTTCGCGATCGGGTTCCACCAACATACCGCTCGCCTCAAAGCCAAGCAGCTTCGCCCTTTCGCAGATCAGTTCGGCGGTAATGGTTGGAACGGTGATGACTCGTGCATCATCAGTCAGGCATTTGAGAGCATCAAGTGCGGCATCGCCACCAACAAGATCAATCAAAACATCCACATCTTCAACACGTTCTGACACTGGCGCAAATTGATAGTTCACTGCATGCGCCCCCAATGTGGCGAGGTAGTCTAAATTTCGCTCACTGCAGGTGGTAAAGACTTCGGCTTTGGCTGCGACGGCGATTTGTACCGCTATATGTCCAACGCCACCAGCGCCTGCGAGAATCAATACTCGGTCGCCTTCGGTAACATTGGCCTTGCTTAATGCTTGAGCCGCCGTTTGCCCCGCAAGAGGTAGAACCGCTGCCGCTTCTAAAGTGACAGTATTTGGAACATGGCTGAGTTCAGATTCGGGAACACAAACGTATTGGCTGTAACCACCGCCTCGTATAGGGAAGCCGATAAACCCTGCTACCTCGTCGCCTTCATTAAAACGCGACGTTCCCTCTCCACAGGAAACAACTTTTCCTGAGATGTCATAACCCGGAACCCAAGGTAAGTTATCTTTATTTTGTGCGGCAGCCCATCCAAGCCCTGCTCGAGTTTTAACATCAATTGGATTTATGCCTGAGTAGGCAACTTTAATGAGGATTTCACCCGCTTGTGGTGCCGGTGTTGTGGTGGTTTGCAGTGCAAGAACGTCTGCGTCGCCAAATTCGGTAATCGCTATCTGTTTGTGTTCCATAACCCATTCCCTGCGAGAAAACAAAAAGGGATGCAAGAGCATCCCTTTGACTATAAACCATTTTGTTTGTCGAAGTTAATCGCCAATTTGTAAATTGATAGCTAATTCCATTTCATAGAATATCCACCAACTTTCAGGCGCTACTTACGGTGACACACTAACCAACAAGTGCGAGCAAAATACCAGCCGCTACCGCTGAACCGAGTACCCCAGCAACGTTTGGTCCCATTGCGTGCATCAACAAGAAGTTTTGTGGGTTTGCTTCTAGGCCTACCTTATTCACAACACGTGCCGCCATTGGTACTGCAGAAACGCCTGCCGCACCAATAAGTGGGTTGATGTCTTCTTTCGAGAACTTGTTGAGCAGTTTCGCCATCAGAACACCCGCGCCAGTACCAATACTGAATGCGACTGCGCCAAGCCCCAAGATACCTAACGTTTCTAGGTTCAAGAACTGCTCAGCTTGCAACTTAGAACCAACACCAAGTCCTAAGAAAATGGTCACAATGTTGATCAGTTCGTTTTGAGCGGTTTTCGATAAACGATCCACCACACCAGCTTCACGCATCAAGTTACCCAAACAGAACATACCAACTAAAGGCGTTGCCGATGGTAAGAATAGAATCGTCATCAGTAGAACAGCAAGTGGGAAGATCACTTTCTCCCACTTACCCACATGGCGAAGCTGGGCCATCTTGATCTGGCGCTCTTCTTTGGTTGTCAGAGCTTTCATGATTGGTGGCTGAATGATCGGTACTAAAGCCATGTAGCTGTATGCTGCCACGGCAATCGCACCTAACAGATCTGGAGAGAGTTTACTCGCCAAGAAAATAGCCGTTGGGCCATCCGCACCACCGATGATCGCGATAGACGATGCATCCGCCATGGAGAACTCCATACCCGGAACATAGTTAAGTAGAATCGCACCAAACAATGTTGCGAAGATACCAAACTGCGCCGCAGCACCTAACCACAAGGTTTTCGGATTCGCAATCAAAGCACCAAAGTCGGTCATCGCACCTACGCCCATGAAGATCAATAGCGGGAACACGCCCGACTCGATCCCAATGTAGTAGACGTAGTACAGCAAACCGCCCGGATCGGTAAAGCCAGCGTTTGGAATGTTCGCTAAGATGGCACCAAAGCCAATTGGTAATAACAGTAAGGGCTCAAAGCCTTTTTTAATCGCTAAAAACAGCAAGGCACAGCCAACCAGCATCATACAGATTTGGCCAAACTCGAAGTTAGCGATCCCTGTTTCTGACCATAGGGTCATCAATCCGTCCATGATACTCCCTTACGCTAGACTCAACAGTGGCGAACCAACCGTAACGGCATCACCTTCTTTCACGTTCAGTTCTTGAACTACCCCACCACGTGCTGCACGAACTTCAGTTTCCATCTTCATCGCTTCTAAGATAAGGAGAACGTCACCTTCCACAACTTCAGCACCCGGTTGAACATTCACTTTAAAGATGTTGCCCGCAAGAGGGGCTGGCACCGCTTCAGCGGCACTATTTGCAGGTGCGCTCGGCGCTGCAGGTTGAGCAGGTACAGTTGCTGTATTTGGCGTCACAGAAGTTAATTGACCTTGAGGGCCTACCTCCACTGCATACACTTGGCCATCAACACGCACGCTGTAAGTTTCAACGCCACCAGATACAGGTTGTGCTACAGGTGCAGCAGCAGGCTTCGCAGCTTCTAGCGTTGGGGCTGGTTCGAAGGCATCTGGATTACCACGATTTTTCAGGAACTTCAGGCCAACTTGAGGGAACAGTGCGTAAGTAAGCACATCATCAACACGTTCACTTGCGAGCTTAATGCCTTCAGACTGTGCTTTCTCCATCAAATCAACCGTTAGGGTTTCCATTTCCGCTTCAAGTAAATCGGCAGGGCGGCATGTAATGGCTTCTTTACCATCCAACACTTTCGCTTGAAGTGCTGTATTAACAGGAGCAGGCGCTGCACCGTATTCACCCTTCAAAACACCAGCGGTTTCTTTGGTGATGCTCTTATAACGCTCACCTGTCAACACGTTAATTACCGCTTGAGTACCAACGATCTGAGACGTCGGTGTTACCAGCGGGATAAAGCCAAGATCTTCACGCACGCGTGGGATCTCTTCCAGTACCTCATCAATACGATCCGCAGCACCTTGCTCTTTTAGTTGACCTTCCATGTTGGTCAGCATGCCCCCAGGAACTTGGGCGATTAGAATGCGTGAATCCACACCTTTTAGCTGACCTTCCCACTTGGCGTATTTCTTACGTACTTCACGGAAGTAAGCCGCGATAGGCTCGATTTGGTCTAGTTTCAGATTGGTATCGCGCTCAGTGCCTTGCAGCATCGCAACCACGGTCTCAGTAGGCGTATGGCCGTATGTACAACTCATCGAGGAAATCGCAGTATCAAGAATATCGATACCCGCTTCTACAGCTTTCACGGCGGTCGCAGTAGATAGACCGGTCGTTGCATGACAGTGAAGCGCTAGTGGCACATCACAAGATGCTTTGATGCGTGTGATCAGCTCTTCCGCTTCATAAGGTTTAAGCAGACCAGACATATCTTTAATACAAAGAGAGTGACAACCTAAGTCTTCAAGACGTTTAGCAAGGTCAACCCATGTGTCTGTGTTATGCACTGGGCTCGTGGTGTAAGACAAGGTACCTTGTGCGTGAGCACCGACATCTACTGCCGCTTTTACCGCCTTTTGGAAGTTACGTACGTCATTCATTGCATCAAAGATGCGGAACACGTCCATACCATTGGCATGAGCACGCTCAACAAACTTCTCTACTACGTCGTCAGCATAATGACGGTATCCTAAAAGGTTTTGACCACGTAGTAGCATTTGCATTGGTGTGTTTGGCATCGCTTTTTTTAATTCGCGTAGGCGCTCCCATGGGTCTTCTCCCAAGAAACGGATACACGCATCAAATGTTGCGCCACCCCAGGTCTCTAAAGACCAGTAACCAACCTTATCTAACTCAGCTGCGATAGGCAGCATATCTTCGATACGCATACGCGTAGCAAACAGGGATTGATGGGCGTCACGAAGGACCACATCAGTGATAGCCAGTGGTTTAGACATGCTCTTAAACTCCTTTTTAATCCTATCTTTCGGCTACTTCACGACAGAGGCGCGATGTTTATGAATCGCAGCCGAGATCGCCGCCACTACTTGTGGACTAACAGCTGAAGAGGTTGGTTGAATGTTGGTATTTGTTTTCGGTGCTGCGATCGGCGCAGGTACTTCTTCCGGTACCAATTTCGACAATAGCCGAACGAGATAAACTAGAATGGTGAGGAAAATAAATACGACCGCCATCCCTGTTAGCATCAGGGTGGCCGCATCTACTAGCAGGCTTCCTATATTCGTCATGTTGCTTCCTTTCTTTGTCATCCTGACAATGTGCAGGACTCTAATAGCGTCAAATCCCGACCAATGGATTATCTCGATTGGTTAAATTTTGTCAATTTTGTTTAAGGAAGCTTTTAAATAATCTCTAATATTGATTATTTATTCACTACCCAGATCACAAATTACACTAAAATTCACTTCGCTAGTGGGTTCGCTCAACATATAACCACACTAAATTAAAGTGTTTATGAAAACTGCGATTGGGATTTCAAAATGAAAAGAGTCTTTAGGAAGAAAGTAAAATAAAAACAGAAAGATAGATTAAATTAACACAATACAAACACCTTGATAACACAAGTTAAACATCGATAATTTCGTTAATGTTTATCGGGAGCTATTGGTAGCGGTTCATCAGTCAGGCGATAGAGAACACAAACAGAAGCTTCGGAGTGACTATTTAAGCGAAGCAATGCCATTGGATAAAAGAGTCCAGAATCATACGCCGAAACAGGATCTCACAGGGGTAGATAGCGCTAAAACGGTTGAAAGGCGTTGAATCTCATAGCCAAACATCAGATACAAAAAAGCCCCGCATAAGCGAGGCTTTTTCTAAAGAGTGGCGCGTCCTGGAGGATTCGAACCTCCGACCGCCTGGTTCGTAGCCAGGTACTCTATCCAGCTGAGCTAAGGACGCACAGGTTTCGATATCGGTATTCCCAATATCAGGAGTTCACGAGGAAACCCTAAAGAGTGGCGCGTCCTGGAGGATTCGAACCTCCGACCGCCTGGTTCGTAGCCAGGTACTCTATCCAGCTGAGCTAAGGACGCGCAAGTTTCGATATCGGTACTCCCAATATCAGGATATCTATAAAAGAAACCCTAAAGAGTGGCGCGTCCTGGAGGATTCGAACCTCCGACCGCCTGGTTCGTAGCCAGGTACTCTATCCAGC